>JANMGI010000113.1:0-1610 GCA_031374565.1 Paracoccaceae bacterium
TCCGACTGCCGATTCACCCTTGACCTCTGCGGGCCATCCCCGTAATCCGCGCCGCAGTGGCTAGGTAGCTCAGCTGGTTAGAGCACGCGACTCATAATCGCGGGGTCGGGGGTTCGAGTCCCCCCCTCGCCACCACTACCCCCTCGTCAAGAGACCCGATGGAACCCCGCCGCCCTTGACACAGGGGGCGCGCGAAGACCGCAGGGTCAGATGACCAGCTGCTGACCAAGTTCGATCACCCGGTTGACCGGCAGCCGGTAGAAACTGGTCGCATCGGCGGCGTTTCGGGTCAGCATCAGGAAGATCTTCTCCTGCCAGACCGGCAGACCCTGCTTGCGGCCCGACTTGAAGGATCGGCGGTTCAGGAAGAACGAGGTCGCCATGATGTCGAACTTGACGCCCTTCCGCCGCGCAAGGGCCAGTGCCTTCGGCACGTTGGTTTCCTCCATATAGCCGAAGGCCAGATTGACCCGGGTGAACCGGTCGTTCAGCGGGGTGATCACCACGCGGTCCTCTTCGGCGACGTAGGGCGTCGTGGCCATGGTCACGCCGACGATCAGGTTCTGGGAATGCACGACCTGATTGTGCTTGAGATTGTGCAACAGCGCGGCCGGAGCAAACTCGGGGTCGGCCGTCAGGAAGACGGCGGTGCCCGCCACTTCCTTGATGCGTTTGGATTTCTGGATCGTCGTCATCAGCGTGTCGATGCCGACCGCATCTCGTCGCGCCTGTGCCAGCACGTGCGCCGAGCCACGCAGCCAGACCCACATCAAGAGGCACAGCGCCGAAGCGATCAGGATCGGCACATAGCCGCCGTCGAATATCTTGGTGGCGTTTGCGATCAGGAACATGACCTCAATCGCCAGAAGCGGGCCGATGACCGAGTAGGTCAGCAAGGGCGACCAGCCCCATACCCGCCGGAACAGAACCGCGGCCAGGATCGAGGTGATCACCATGTCGCCAGTCACCGCGATCCCGTAGGCCGATGCAAGGTTGGACGAGGACTGGAATTGCAGGACCAGGAACACCACGCCCACAGCGAGGATCGTGTTGACCTTGGGCAGGTAGATCTGCCCGGCCTGGCTTTCCGAGGTGTGCAGAATCTCCAGCCTGGGCAGCAGGCCCATCCGGACCGCCTGCTTGACCATCGAGAAGGCCCCCGAAATCACCGCCTGGCTGGCGATCACCGTGGCGCAGGTGGCAAGCAGGACCAGCGGCAAAAGCGCCCAGTCCGGGGCCATCAGGAAGAAGGGATTCGACGCGGTTTCCGGGTGTTTCAGCACCATTGCGCCCTGCCCCAGGTAGCTGAGCATCAGCGAGGGGAAGACCAGAATTGACCAGGCGATGCGGATCGGACGGCGTCCGAAATGCCCCATGTCGGCATAGAGCGCCTCGCCCCCGGTCACGGCCAGAAAGACCGAGCCCATCACGATCAGCGATGCATGACCGTTTTCCACCAGAAAGATGACGCCGTGATAGGGGTTGACCGCCGAAAAGATTGCCCAGTCATCGCCGATGTGGCGCAGGCCCAGGATGCCAAGGACGAAGAACCAGACCAGCATGATCGGCCCGAACAGCACCGACACCACCGCCGTTCCGAAGCGCTGGAC
>JANMGI010000117.1:0-3490 GCA_031374565.1 Paracoccaceae bacterium
GAGGCACGCTCATGACCCGCGCCCCGCATGAAATCGCTATCTCCGGTCCCGCCGCCAGCTTCGCAGTCACGCTTTCTGGACTCCTGCCAGAAATCGAAACCGACCGCTTGCGCCTGCGCGCCCCCCGGCTGACCGACTTCGACACCTGGGCTGAAATTTTCACCGGCCCCGCCGCCCCCCATCTTGGCGGGCCGTTCAGCCGGGACGAGGCCTTCATCGAATTCCTCGCCTCCTGCGGGACCTGGCTTATCCGCGGCCACGGCCCATGGACGGTCGAGCCCAAAGCGGGTGGCGATGTCCTCGGCTTCGTCCTTCTTGGTTTCGAACCCGGCGATGCCGAGCCGGAACTCGGCTACCTCTTCCGCCCGTCCGCCGAAGGCCGTGGCTATGCGACCGAGGCGGTGACTGCCGCCCGCGCCCATGCCTTCACTGCCTTGGGTCTGACTCGCGTGGTCAGCTACATTGCGCCGGAAAATTCCGCCTCGTCCCGGCTTGCCCAACGGGTCGGCGCTGTTCAGGACGGCCTGCACGATGGGTCTCAGGTCTGGGTCCACCGGCCCGTTGCGAAAGGCGCATGCCATACGCACGCCCATACGCTTTCCATACCGAATCCAGACGCTTTCCAGACGTCGAAAGGAGGGGCCTGATGGATACCACCACGCGCGCCGCGCAGCTTCTGAAAGACCACCGCGACGCTATCGACCGGCTGGATGCGATCCTGGTCTACACGCTGGCCGAACGCTTCAAGCAGACCCAGGCTGTCGGCCGCCTCAAGGCAGAACACAACCTGCCCCCCAGCGACCCCGACCGTGAGTCTCGTCAGATGGCGCGGCTGGACCAGTTGGCTCAACAGGCCGACCTCGACCCCGACCTCGCCAAGAAATTCCTGACCTTCATCATCAGCGAAGTCATCAGGCATCACGAGAAACTACAGAAATAACCGGGGCTTGCCCGGTTTCACCCAAACCAAGGAGACTACACTATGGCTATGAAAATCCGTCTTGCGCGCGGTGGTTCCAAGAAGCGCCCGTTCTACTCCATTGTCGCAACCGACAGCCGCATGCCGCGCGACGGCCGCTTCCTGGAAAAGCTGGGGACCTACAACCCGCTTCTCGCCAAGGATGACGAAAAGCGCGTCGTCATGAACCTGGAGCGTGTGCAGCACTGGCTGTCCGAAGGCGCCCAGCCGACCGACCGCGTCGCCCGCTTCCTCGAAGTCGCAGGCGTCCGCCCGAAAGCCGCCCGAGCCAACCTCAAGTCAGCGGTCCCCGGCAAGGCGATGGCCGAACGCGCCGCCAAGAAGGCCGCCCGCTCCGCCGAGCCCGCTGCCGAACCGGCTGCCGAGTGATCCCATGACCTCCGGCCAGTTCAGCCCTGCTTTCCGGGAAGAGCTGGCCACGCTCATGCGGTGGCGGCGCGATGTGCGCCGCTTCCGGACCGACCCGGTGCCCGAGGCCAGCCTGGCCCGCGCGCTGCACGCATTCTCGCTTGCCCCGTCCGTGGGCCTTAGCGAACCCTGGCGCATCCTGCGGGTCGACAACCCCGACCGTCGCGCCGACTGCCTTGCCAATTACCGCGACTGCAACGCCAACGCGCTTGACGGCTTTGGCGGCGACCGCGCCGCGATCTACTGCCAGCTCAAGCTGTCGGGGATGGCCGAAGCCCCAATCCACCTTGCCATTTTCTGCGATGATGCCACCCCGAAGGGCGCGGGCCTCGGGGCCGCAACCATGCCCGAAACCCGCGCCTATTCTGTCGTCGGGGCCATAACCCATCTGTGGCTCGCCCTGCGCGCCGAAGGTCTTGGCCTTGGGTGGGTCTCGATCCTTGACCGCGACCGGCTGGCGCAAGACCTTGACGTACCAAACACTTGGCGTTTCATCGGGTATCTCTGCATCGGCTGGCCGGAAGAGGACGACACCGTCCCCGAACTGGAACGCGCCGGCTGGGAAACCCGATCACCGACCCTGCACATGGAGACGCGCTGAATGACCGACCTGATCTGCATCGGCGCTTTCGCCGGGTCCTTTGGTGTGATGGGCGAGGTCCGGATAAAGTCCTTCTGCTCGAACCCGTCCGATATCGGCAGCTACGGCCCGCTTTTGTCCGAAGACGGCTCGCGCGAATATCACGTCACCCTGACCCGGCCCGTCGCGGGCGGCCTTGGCGCGCGGGTTGCGGGGGTTTCCAGCAAGGAGGAAGCCGACGCCTTGCGCGGCACCAGCCTATTCGTGCCCCGCGACCGGCTGCCCTCGCTTCCGGATGACGAGTTCTACCATGCCGATCTGATCGGCCTTGATGCCTATGACCCCGGCGGTGAATTACTTGGCAAAGTCAGTGCAGTTTACAACCATGGGGCGGGTGATATCGTCGAAATATCGTCCATCCGTCACAAATCGGCCCTGCTTTTGCCCTTTACCACGGTAATCGTGCCCAATGTCGATCTCGCGGCAGGGCGCATTGTGGTGAACTTGCCGGACGAGACCGAAGCGTCGTCAAGCCTTCAGGGTTTCGGGGGCATACGGGGCAGAAAGGGGGGGACATGCTGAATCGCATGCGCCTGGTCAAGGGTGCGACAGCACTTCTGTACTTCGGGCCGCTGATCGCCGGGCTTTGCGGCTTTGGCTGGGAAATGGTCGCCTCCTTCACCGCGATCTTCGTGGTCTGGCTCATGGTGCTGCGCCCGGAACAATGGCCTGCGTCACCTGCGGAATGGCTTACCGGCCCGGCCTGGTTGGCAGCACTGGCGCAGGTGCTGTCACAGGTTCTTCTGGTCAGCCTCCTTTTCGCCATCGGGCGTGGCCTGGGCGGACTGGGCAATATCGGAGCCGTCACGGTAAACCCGATCCTGCCACTTTCGGTGTCCTTCCTGTCGATCCCGCTCTGCCGCATGCTATGGGATTCGCACGAAGCCGCAAGCCAGGGCTATTTTCTGGATGAAGACGCCGAATCCGCCCATTCCGGCAATGCCGCCGGTCTGGCAGCCATGGCAATCATTCCGCTGCTGAACCTTCCCGACACCGCCCCCGATGCCCAGGTTGCAACCAGCGTTGCTGCGACCCTCGATGTGCCCTCTGCCGATCTGCGACTGAACGCTTTGACTGCAGCCCTTGCCAAGCCCGACCGCAGCCATGCCGCTTTGCGCCGTGGCCTTGTCCTCTGGGCGACCGAACCCGAGATTGTCGCGCCGGGTCATCTGGTGGGCTCTATGGCGAATGCCTTCACCATCGCCAATGGCAACCTTGACCTTCTGTGGCTCTACGTCCCTCGGGCGATGGCCCTGATCGCGGCCTTTCCGAACCGGGCAGACGATTTCCCCGATCCCGCCCACCTGCGCGACGCTGCCGAGATCAAGTCCGATCCCGTCTCCGACCTTCCCGCCCATCTTCAGGCCGATCTGCGCGATGGCCTTATGGCCTTGGCCCGCTCGGTCGAAATGGCCTTGGGCAAAGCCCAGGAACCTGCCACCCCGGTTCATTCGGCTCCCGAG
>JANMGI010000164.1:0-10573 GCA_031374565.1 Paracoccaceae bacterium
TTTTATGCCCGTCATTGTTTCGGGTGTGGTAGTTACCATTCTTTGGCAACAATTGTTGGGATTTGATTCAGGTATTATAAACCGTTTGTTTACATCCGTCGGTTTACAAAAAAAAGGATGGCTTGTTGATCCTGCTATTGCTATCTATTCCATTGCGGTAATGGCCACCTGGAAAAATGTGGGTTTGTACGTGATCTTATTTTTGGTGGGCTTGCAAACGGTTTTTTTTACGGCTTTTTTGTGGCCACGGCTTCGGGTGGCAAATCGCCCCCCTACTCCGGGGTGCCGGGGGGCCACATCCCCCACCCTACTTCTTTCCCACCCGGCTTGAAACGCGCCAAGATCGCTGTCCGAGAATGAAAGCACCACAAGATCGGCCGGGTCCTGGCCAAGGTCGAACGGGGTTTCGGTTTCCTCAAGCCCATGGCTTTCGCGGAAGACGACGTGCATGGGTCAGGCTCCGCCCCGTGGGATGGGCAATCTGCCCATAGCTTTGCCCAAGCGCGTGGGCAGATCGCCCACCCTACGGCGACACTCCCCCTCACCCCTACCCTCTTCCCCGAGGGGAGAGGGGCGCGGCAAACGGCCGATCTGGGTGGGTGCTGTCACCGGATCAGACCCCCAGCACCTTGCGGATCGCTGCTTCGTCAATGTCAGCGTGTTCTGCGATGATTACCAGTTGCGAACGGCGGGCTGCACTGCCCCAAGGCCGGTCGTATTGCATCCGGACCCGCGCACCGACGGCCTGCACCAGCATTCGCATCGGTTTGCCTGCGACGGCGACATGGCCTTTCACCCGCAGGATCTTCTGGTCGGTCGCGAGGCGCTGGATGGCCACGGACAGGGCCTCGGGGTCGGTCACTTCGGGCAAGTCGATGACGATGGTGTCGAAGTCGTCATGTTCGTGGTCGTCGTGGCCATCGTGATGCGAGGGGCGGGCGGCGAGGTCATCCTCGGAGGCGGACTTGAGGCCAAGGATCACCCGGGGGTCGATGATGCCTTCGGTCATGGCAAGCATCGGCACCGTGCGGGTCATCTCGGCAGTGATAACCTTCCGCGCCTGTGCCAGACCGGCTTCCCCGGCAAGATCGGCTTTCGACAGAAGGATCAGGTCGGCGCAGAGGATTTGATCCTCGAACACTTCCGAAAGCGGGGTTTCGTGGTCCAGCGACGGGTCGGCGGCCCGTTGGGCATCGACGGCGGCCACGTCCGGCGCAAAGCGGCCTGCCGCGACAGCCTCGGCATCGGCCAGCGCGATGACGCCGTCCACGGTGATGCGGGAGCGGATTGCGGGCCAGTCGAAGGCCTTGAGGAGCGGTTTCGGCAGGGCGAGGCCGGAGGTTTCGATGATGATGTGATCGGGGCGGGTTGGCATGGCCATCAGGGCTTCTATCGTCGGGATGAAGTCGTCGGCGACGGTGCAGCAGATGCAGCCGTTGGCAAGCTCCACGATGTTTTCCACCGGGCAGTTGTCATCGGCGCAGGATTTGAGGATGTCGCCGTCGACCCCCACGGTGCCGAATTCGTTGACCAGGATCGCGAGGCGCTTTCCCTGCGGGTTCTGCATCAGGTGGCGGATGAGCGTGGTCTTCCCGGCGCCCAGAAAGCCGGTGATCACGGTCACGGGAATTTTGGTCAGCCCAGTCGTTGCGGTAGTCATTCGGCGGCCTCGTCTAGGGTCAGGGGAGGAATGCGGGCGATGCTTTGCTTGCGGAAGACGGTTGGGCGGTCGCGCCAGGGAACGATGCCGTCGGTCGTGGCGGCATATTTCCCTGCGCCTTCAAGGATTGCGGGGACGTCGTCCAGGGTCAGGCGACCGTAGACATAGGACCACGCACCGGGTTTTGCGAGGGACACCGCGCAGCCGGAGTTGCAGGCCGATAGGCATTCGACGCCCACGATCCGCACGCCGTCAGGGGCTTCTCCGGCTACCAGCGCAGCATGCAGCAGTGCGCCCGGTCTCGAGTCGCCTTCGGGCACCGGCTCACCGGCCTTGCAGGTGGTGCAGACGTAAAGGGTCGCGCCCATTTCCAGCCTTCCAATGACGGCGGGGCATGGGCCAGAGAGGGCGCTAGCACCCTCACCCGGTCGCGGAACACCCCGTCCGCCGGTTTCTTCCGTTGCGCTGGCAGGTCTCCCGGCTTGCGGATACTGGACGCCAGACGTCTGGGCCCAACAGTCCCCGCCTTCCCGACCTGTTGGTCAGTGGCCATGGGACCTCTCCGGTCACGGTCGCGGGGGCGGCTGCTTTCAAGGATTTCCACCCCTGTCGCATTCCCTCTTCGCCTGTCATAAACAGGAACCAGCGCCAGCCCACCTGAGGCAAGCACCCCCCCCTTGTCAAGGACACGACCGACCATGACCGAGCCTCATGCGACACCCGCCCCCGAACCTGCCCCAGAACCTGCCGTCGAACCTGCTGTCGATGACCTTGCCCGGCACGCCAGCAAGATGGCGAAGAAGCAGGCCGCGCGGGACAAGATCATGGCGGGCAAAGAAGGCGAGAAGGGGCTGATCATCGTCCACACCGGGGCGGGGAAGGGAAAATCCTCCAGCGGGTTTGGGATGATCCTGCGCTGCGTGGCGCATGGGATGCCCTGCGCGGTGGTGCAGTTCATCAAGGGGGCCTGGGATACGGGCGAGCGGCGGCTTCTGACCACCCATTTCAGCGACCTCTGCCAGTTCCATGCGATGGGCGAGGGCTTCACCTGGGAAACGCAGGACAAGACCCGCGACATCGCCGCCGCGAAGGCCGGGTGGGAGAAGGCGAAGGAGTTGATCCGGAACCCGATGATCCGGCTGGTGTTGTTGGATGAGATCAACATCGCGCTGCGCTACGATTATCTTGACCTGGCCGAAGTGGTGGAGTTCCTGAAAACCGAGAAACCCCCCTTGACGCACGTGGTGCTGACGGGGCGGAATGCCGGGGAGGCGCTGATCGAGGTGTCGGATCTGGTGACGGAGATGACGCTGGTGAAGCATCCGTTCCGGTCCGGGATCAAGGCGCAGGCGGGGGTGGAGTTCTGAGATGTCCACGGTGGACAGATTTTCAAAGATCTGAAAATCAAGGGCTTGGCTGCGGACGTTAAGGATTTGGCAAGAAATGAACGGGAGAGAACCATGACGAAAACAGGTCTGACACTGGTGCTGCTGCTGGCTGTGCTTTCAACAGCGGGCTGCGCGCCGCTGCTTATCGGTGGCGCCGGAGCGGTGGTCGCGGACGAGGTCATCGAGCAAGACAAGGGCGGCGACGGGCTGTTCTGAGGCGATTGCAGGTACGGCGGGCAATCTCGCCCGTGCCGCTGTCGGGGTGAACCCCGAACCGACGGCGCGCGTGCGTGGGCAGATTGCCCACCCTACTTTGGCGGGAACATCCGGTAGTAAAGCCAGTCGGGCAGGAAGTTCCCACCTCGGAAGAGCCAGCTGAAGACGGTGGGGAAGCTTATCTTGAAGCCCCCGCTTGACATGTGCCGGAACATGAACTCGGCGGCGGCGTCCGGGTCCATGATGAAGGGCATGGCGAAGTCGTTCTTCGCGGTCAGGCGGGTGCGGATGAAGCCCGGGTTGGCCAGCTGGACGGTGATGCCGGACTTTCGCAGGTCGGCGTAAAGCGATTCGGCGAGGACCATCGTGCCGGCTTTCGATGCCGCATAGCCGATGGCGCCCGGCAAGCCCCGGAAGCCGGACAGCGAGCCGGTGATCACGATGTGGCCCCGGTTCTTCGCGACCATCGGCGGAAGGGCTGCGCCAACGACACGCATGCATCCGGTGAAGTTGATGTTGGCCATCGCCTCGGCGGATTTTGCGTTCCAGTCCTGTGCACGCATCGGCCAGTAGACCCCGGCCAGAAAGACCATGCCGTCAAGGTCGGGCAGTGAGGCGGCGGCGGCGGTGACGCTGTCGGTGTCGCCCACGTCGACGGGCAGGATGGTGACCTTGCCGGGCAGTGAGGCGGCGGCGTCCTGCAGGGTTGCCTCGCTGCGGGCGGAGAGGATCAGCTCGGCTCCGGCGGCGCTGAGCTTGCGGGCAAGGGCAAGGCCCAACCCTTCGGACGCGCCGACCAGCCAGTAGCGTTTGCCACGAAAATCCCTCATTCGGCGGCGGCGCGTTGGCGGGCTTCGCCGGGGACTGGGCGGATCGTGGCCACAAGCTCGGCCACGGTCAGCCCAAACTTGCGAAACTGCGAGCGGTTCATGATCGTGCCGTTCTCCATCAAATACATCCAGTCGGTCACGTTCAGGACATGCCCCCCCGCTTCGGGTGTCAAGCGGATGCGGTAGCGTAAGAGGACGCCGGAGCCTTCGACGCTGCCCTGTCCCTGCCCCACCACGTCGGGCGCGGTGGCGGTGATGTGGCCCTGAGGCCCGAGGCCGAGGGTCCAGGCGCGGTGCTGGACGGTGCCGCTGTCGTAGCGGAAGACCTCGGCCAGGGTGCCAGTGTTGCCGGTCCAGGTGCCCTGCATGTCTGCGACAAAGCGCGAAGTGACGCGCCCGGTGGGGCCGAAGATCACCCCTTCACAGGTAAGGGGGCCGGAAAGATGCTTGCGGATGTCGAATGCGGGGCCGTGGCCGGTGTAGTCCGATGGGCTTTGCGCGGCGAACGAGGCGAAACGGATGCGGAGGGCGAGAAGGGCAAGGACGACCAGCGCGCCGGCGAGGGCAGAGAGGATCGGGATCATCGGGCGGTGTCCTTGAGGGGCATGTCGAGGTTGGTTCGGGCGAGAAGCACGATGCACATGACTTTCAATACGCAAGGCAGGCCTGCGTAGATCAATGTCAGGGCTTGCAGGGCGCTTTCGGGGTTGGTCGGACCGGGCCTGAAGCCTGCGGCGTCGAGGGCGGGGAGGATCGTCAGAGCGGCCAGGGCGAGGGACAGCTTGGAGACGAAGGACCACAGGCCGAATGCGGCAGCCTCGGGCGTGGCGGTCTGGGCCAGTCTGTTGGCGAAGATCGCTGGAAGAAGGGTGAGGTCGGCCCCAAGTGCGGCCCCGGAGGCGGCGCAGATCAGGGCAAACGGGATCAGATCGCCGGGGCCGAGGGTGAGTGTCCAGAGGAAGCTGGCGATGGCGAGGGTCATGGCGGCGAGGAGGACAGGACGCGGAGTGTGGCGTCGGGCAAGGAGGCTCCAGAGGGGGGTGGAGGCGGCGGCGGCGAGAAAGAAGAGGAGAAGGAGCGGGCCTTCGGAGCCGGGAAGCTGGAGGCGGCTTTCGACGAAGAAGAGAAAGAGGGTGGAAGTGACGGCGACGGGGGCGGCGTTGAGAAGCGCGATCAGGAGAAGGCGGCGGGAGAGCGGGTCGGCGAGGACAGGGCGAAAAAGGTCGAGGGGGTTCGCGGTGGGTTCGGCGGGGGTACCCTGCCATTCGCGGTGCATGGCGAGGGTGGCGGCAAGGGCCACGGTGGTGAAGATGAGGGCGAAGAGAGTGAAGGGCTGCGCGGTCAGCGGCACCAGGGCGACGGGGGCCACGGCGGCAAGGCAGACGCCAAGGAGGGAGCCGCCCTCACGCCAGCCTGCAAGGCGGATGTGGCCTTGCGGACCAAGGGTCTGCGCCTTGGTCACGCCCTCGGCGTAAAAGCAGATGGTGAGGTAGGAGAAGGCGGAGAAGAGGACGGTGAGGCTTAGGGCGAACCAGAGGAGCGGGGTGACGGGCGGCGGGACCGCGAACAAGGCGAGCATGGCGGCGGCCATCAGCGCGGCGGCGAGAGCGATGGTGAGACGGCGGTGGGGGCGGGTGCGTTCGGCCATCCAGCCGAGGGCCGGGTCCTGGACCACGTCGATCAGACGAAGTGCTGCGAGGGTGAAGCCCATGGCGGCGAGGGAGGTGCCATAGCTGTCGACGTAGAACTTCGGGGCATGGATGTAGATCGGCAAGCCCGCCATCGCGATGAGGGCGGCGAAGAGCGACCAGGCGGGGAGGCGGGCGGTCATCTCAGGCAGCGCTGGGGGTGAAGGCGGGTTTCAAAATGAGCGCGCTCCGCGCAGGTCTTTTGTCTTGTGTTTGCGCGTGAAGGACGCACAAACACTCGGAAGCCTCCGGCGGGGATATTTGGGCCAATGTGAAACGTGAAGTGTGCTGTCATCGTGACACGTCTTCGGTGGGGGGGGCGGGGCGGTTGTTGAACTTGACCTTCTTCAGCCAAAGCTTCAGCGCCTGCCAATGGATCAGCGCAAGGACGCGGCGGGAGCCGAAGGGACGGCGCAGGGCCGAAGCAAGGATGCCTGCGGAGGTCAGGGGTTGGCGCGGGCCGATCAGGTTGGTGAAAAGCCCGCCGCCGGGGGTGGTGTAGTCGATCCAGATGCCGATCCGGCCCTCGCGGATGTCGAAGCGGAAGTCGTAGGTGCCGGTGACGGGCTGGAACGGCGAGACATGGAAGATCTTCTGCGCGCGGATCGTGTCTTCGCGCGTGATGGGTGCGCGGTCTTCGCGGTGGCACAGGTAGGAATGGCGGTCGCCGTAGGTGTTCGACACCTCGGCAATGACGGCGCGGAGATGGCCGCGCAGATCATAGGCCAGCCAGAAGCTGACCGGGTTGAAGACATGGCCCAGAAGACGCGGTTGCGCGAGAAGGAGGAGGCGGTCGGCGGCGAGGCCCTGCTGCGACAGGACCTGGCGCGCCCAGGCAACGCCCGCCCCCTGCCCCGGCGCGCCACCGTGGTCGGCATCGTAAAGCGCCATCAGGTTCCTGCCATTGCGGGAAAAGAGAGCCGGACCTTTGGCCTTTGCCGGGTCGAGAAGCACGTAGTCCACCGTGTAGCGAAAGGCGTTCTTCACCGCACCCTTGCGACCGTGGAAGGTCGTCGCCGGAATGCGCTGCACCCCTGTATCGGGACGGGCTGTCATGCGACCAGTCGGAAGGCCCGACGCTCGGCCATTGCCTGCACCACGTCGACAGCCGAGGCGAAGCCGTCTTCGTGAAAGCCGTTGCGCATCCAGGCCCCGCAGAACCAAGTGTTCTGGCTGCCGTTAATCGCGCGAAGTCGGTGTTGGGCGTCGAGGGCTGCCACGTCGAAAACCGGGTGCTGAAAGGTCGTGATATCGTGGATCAGCGCGTCCCGGATCGGTCTTGTGGTGTTCAGCGTGACGAACAACGGATCGTCCTGCGGGATCGGTTGCAACGAGTTCATCCAGTAGGTCAGGTCGATACGCTCACCGGGGCCGGATTTGGGTTCGACATAGGACCAGGACGACCAGACCTTGCGCGATTTCGGCATCAGCGATGGGTCGGAATGCAGGACGGCTTCGTTCGGCTGGAAACGGATCGCGGCGAGGGCGGCGGTCTCGGCCGGGGTGCTATCGGCGAGAAGCTTCAACGAGATGTCGGAATGGGTGGCAAAGACCAAGTCGTCGAAAAGCTCCGGCTCTGCGCCTGTTGCGCGGACGTGGACTGAGCCGGCTTCACGCCGGACCGAGGCGACAGGTGTGGCGGTCCGGATGTCGACGGCCTGGGCTGTCATCGCCGCGTGCAGGCGACGGACATATTCGATGGACCCGCCCTTGACCGTATACCACTGGTGCTGGCCTTCGAGATCCATCAGCGCGTGATTGCGGAAAAACCGCACCAGGGCCTGGGCGGGGAAATCGAGGATACCACGCGTGGGGGTGGACCAGATCGCGCCGGAGAACGGGGTGATGTAATGGTCGCGGAACCAGGGGCCTGTGCGCAGACGGCCCAGAAGCTCACCTATGGTCATGGCGGGGTCGTTCGCCACGGCCTCGGCATTGCGGTTGAAGTGCAGGATGTCGGACAACATCCGCAGGAAACGCGGGTTCAGGGCGTTGCGGCGCTGGGCAAAGACCGTGTCCATCGAGGAAAGCCCGTATTCCACTGCACCGCCCCGGATAGATGCGCCGAAAGACATGCTGCTTTCGGTGACGGGCACATGCAGCTTTTCGAAAAGCCGCACGAGATGGGGGTAATTGACCCGGTTGAACACGATGAAGCCGGTGTCGACAGGCTGGTCCTTGTTCTTTCCGGCGATCACGGTCCGGGCGTGGCCACCAAGGCGCGGCTCGGCTTCGAAGAGCACGACCGAGTTCTGGTCGGCCAGCATATGGGCAGCGGCCATTCCGGCGATGCCTCCTCCGATCACGGCGATGCGGCGGGGGGCCTGACCCAGATGTTCGAACGGCATGGACGGTGGTATCCTTCTCTTGTTACTTCTGTTACGCGCCCCGTGAGTGGACGGATCACCCTGCCGGATGCCATGCTTGCCGCCAGCTACGCCAAGTGTTGTGGGAAAGTTTCGTGTCAGGCCAGCCGAACATCGGGGCGGACCGGGAAGTGTCGAACAAAGGTGTTGGTCGGCCTTGACCTGTTGCGCCGCTGCGCCAGTTTCGCGCAAAAGTGATCCGACCGAAGCCTGCTTGCGTAATGGTGTCATGATGCTTGATGCCAGCACAGCAGTTGTGACGCAGCCAGTCGGTCAGCCGCCGTTCGGAATGGCTGTTCTGACGTCCGGGCTGCGCCGGAAGAGGGAAGGGTCGTTGGCAAAGGCTGAAGACGAGACGGACTGGGCCGGCCTTCTGTTGAGGGTGCGCGACCATCAGGACAGGGCAGCGTTCGCGGCGCTGTTCCGGCACTTTGCCCCCAGGGTGAAGGCGTTCCTGATGAAATCGGGTGCAGGGGCGGCCTTGGCCGAGGAATGCGCGCAGGACGTCATGGCGACGCTTTGGCAGAAGGCGCATCTTTTCGACCCCAGCCGGGCTAGCGTGGCGACCTGGGTCTACACCATTGCCCGCAACCGGCGGATCGACGTGCTGCGCAAGTCGCGGCGGGCCGAGCCGGAAGATCTGGATTGGGGACCAGAGCCAGAGCCGGATCAGGCCGAGGTGCTGGAAGCGCAGGAAGAAACGGAACGGCTGGGACGGGCGCTGGCAAGCCTGCCGGGGCCGCAAAGAACACTGATCGAGCGCGCCTATTACGGTGACCTTTCGCACAGCGAAATCGCAGCCGAAACGGGGCTACCTCTGGGGACGATAAAATCGCGGATACGGTTGGCGCTAGACAAGCTGCGCCACCAGATGACTTGAAGGACGAAGTAGGGACATGACGATACGGCACCATCTTTCCGACCAGCTTCTGATGGCCTACGCGGCCGGTCAGTTGCCCGAGGCGTTCAATTTGGTTGTGGCGACGCATGTGTCGCTGTGCGACGACTGTAGGGCGCGGGCGGCGGCGTTCGATACGGTGGGTGGCGCGCTTCTGGAAGAGGCCGAGGAAATCGCGATGGGCATGGATGCTCTTGCCCGAACGCTGGCCCGGATCGACGACCTGCCGCAGGCCACGCGGACTGAGCCTTTGCAGGCGGCAGGTGTGCTTCCTGCGCCATTGGCTGACTATGTCGGCGGCGATCTGTCGGCGGTGCGCTGGCGCAATGTCGGCGGTGGGGTGAAGCAGGCGATCCTGCCGACCGACAAGGGTGCGTCGGCCCGGCTGTTGTTCATCCCGGCGGGCAAGGCGGTGCCGGACCATGGCCACCGGGGGATGGAGCTGACGCTGGTGCTGCAAGGCGCCTTTGCCGATGCGAACGACCGCTTTGACCGGGGTGATGTCGAGATTGCGGGCGAGGATATGGAGCATACTCCGGTGGCGCTGGCGGGTCAGGATTGCATCTGTCTGGCCGCCACGGATGCTCCGCTGCGGTTCCGGGGGCTGATCCCCCGGCTGGCGCAGCCGCTGCTGCGGATTTAATCCCTAGTCCAGCCGAACAAGAATAATCGGTCCTCCCGTAACGCGCTGCTTTGGGCGGCCATATAGAAGATCATGCTTTCCCAACTGAAATTTGCCCACCGAAGCCGGGGCCAATGCGAAGTAGAACAAGAGTTCACCGGCGTAGTCAGTCAGAATCTCATCGGTAACGACTGAAACGGACATCTTGAGTCCCTGCCATGCCATGACGTTGAAGTCGTGGCTGGGGGCCGTGACATTCGCTGCAACCATATGACTATCGCCGGGGAACTCCACCGGCTGCAGCGGGTCGGCGCGAAGCTTGTGTTCGCCGATCAGGTCGAAACCTGGGCCATCGATCACAGTCAGGCTACGGTTCATCCTCGGAAAAACCGAAAACGGTCCATTCTCTACCACGGAAGCAATCGACAGACGGAAATACATCTGACCGTCCACTCGGTCCTGCCGGACAAGTTCGGTCGTCGTGCCACGACCGTTCTTCCAAGGCTGACGGATGTAGTCGGCGGGGGTGAGGTGGGTGAGCATGGTGTCCTTCATCGGGCGGTGGGCGAACCTGCGGTGAACCGCAGAACCGCCCACCCTACGGGCATCATTCGGCGGCGGTCTGGCCGATGACTTTGGCGGGGGTATCGGGGGCCAGTTCCTCAAAATCGAAATTGTCCAGCCGCCGGGCGCGTCTGCCGGCTTTCTCGGAGGACACCTTGATATCTTCGATGTCCTTCGCGGCCTGACCAAAGTGGCGGTCAAGGCTTTCCACCCGCACCCCCAGCCGTTCGACATCGCCGTAAAGGAGCGCGAGTTCCTTGCGGATCGCGCCTGCCTGTTCGCGCATCCGGGCGTCTTTCAGCACGGCGCGCATCGTGTTCAGCGTGGCCATGCAGGTCGTG
>JANMGI010000180.1:0-3806 GCA_031374565.1 Paracoccaceae bacterium
TCAGACCGATGCCACGCGCGGCCCCGGTGATCAAAGCGGTCTTGCCCGCAAGCCTCATATCGCAAGCCCGTCCGTGCCAAAGCGGTGGATTTTCCCGGCGGGGGCAAGCCTGATCCGGTCGCCGTGGCGGGCGTGAACCTCTCCGGGGGCGCGGACGGTCAGGGTGCCAAGGCCGTCCACCGCAACCTTGAGAAAGCTGTCGGACCCAAGATGTTCCGACAGGCCGACCACACCCTCCCATGGGCCATCGCCCACGGTGATATGCTCAGGCCGGACGCCGATGGTGTGGGCATTGTGCTTTGCGGCCTCGGCCCCCTCGATCAGGTTCATGCGCGGAGAGCCGATGAAGCCCGCCACGAACAGGTTGCGCGGTGTGTTGTACAGATCCAGCGGTGCGCCAACCTGTTCGATGTGGCCTGCGTTCAGCACCACGATCTTGTCGGCCATGGTCATGGCTTCAACCTGGTCATGCGTCACATAGATCATCGTGGTCTTCAGCGACTGGTGCAGCTCGCTGATTTCCTGCCGCATTCCCACCCGCAGGGCGGCGTCAAGGTTCGACAAAGGCTCGTCGAACAGGAACGCAGCCGGTTCGCGGACGATGGCACGGCCAATGGCAACCCGCTGGCGCTGGCCACCGGACAGCTGGCCCGGACGCCGTTCAAGGTAGTTCGACAGGTTCAGGACCTTCGCCGCGCGCTCCACCCGCTTGTCCTGCTCCTCCTGGGTCATCCCCGCCATCTTCAGCGGGAAGGAGATGTTCTTGCGCACCGTCATATGGGGATACAAAGCGTAGCTTTGGAACACCATCGCAAGGCCCCGCTTGGCGGGGGGAAGTGCTGTCGCGTCCTTGCCGTCGATGTCGATGACGCCGCTTGTCGTGTCCTCAAGCCCCGCGATCAGGCGCAGAAGCGTGGATTTCCCGCAGCCCGACGGGCCGACGAAGACGACGAACTCGCCGTTTTCGATGGTCAGGTCGATGCCGGGGATGACGTCGACCTCGCCGAATGACTTGCGAACCTTGGTCAGTTGAATCTTGCCCATGATGTCCTCACTTCACCGCGCCAAAGGTCAGGCCACGGACGAGTTGTTTCTGGCTGAACCAGCCAAGGATTAGGATCGGCATGATGGCCATGGCCGATGCCGCCGAAAGTTTCGCGTAGAACAGACCCTGCGGTGCCGAGAAGCTGGCGATGAAGGCCGACAGGGGGGCTGCCTTGGTGGTGGTCAGCACGATGGTCCAGAACGCTTCGTTCCAGGCCAGGATGATGTTCAGAAGCATGGTCGAGGCAATGCCGGGCAGCGCCATCGGGGTCAGGACATAGACGATCTCGCCCCAGAGGTTGGCCCCGTCCATCCGGCTGGCTTCCAGGATATCTACGGGGATTTCCTTGAAGTAGGTGTAAAGCATCCAGATGATGATCGGCAGGTTCATCAGCATAAGTGCTACGACAAGGCCGATCTTGGTGTCGATCAGGCCGGTGCGCTGGAAGATCAGGTAAAGCGGGATCATCACCGCGACCGCCGGCATCATCTTGGTCGACAGCATCCACATCAGAAGATCCTTGGTCTTCTTTCCCGGCACGAAGGCCATTGCCCAGGCCGAGGGAATGGCAATCGCCAGACCCAGCAGGGTAGATCCGACTGACAGCACGACCGAGTTCCAGAAGAACCGGGGGTAGTCCGACCGCTGCCAGACCTCGGCGTAATTCTCCAGCGTCCAGTCGGCGGTGAAAAGCTGGGGCGGGGATGCGACGGCAGAGACTTCGGTCTTGAACGAGGTCAGAATCATCCACAACACCGGGAAGAAGATGATCAGGGCCACGCTCCAGGCGGCCAGTGTGGTCAGTAATTTGCGGCGGGGGGTTACGGCGCGTGCCATTCTGGGTGCTCCTTCACGCGTCCAGATGCCGGCCAATGCCGCGCATCAGGAAATAGGCCACGATGTTGGCCAGGATCACCGCGATGATCCCGCCCGCTGCTGCGCGTCCGATGTCCTTGGCCGCGATCGCCTGTTTGAAGATCATGTAGGGCAGGGTGGTCGATGCCGATCCGGGCCCGCCCTGCGTGGTGGTGAAGATCTCGCCGAAGATGCCCAGAAGGAAGATCGTCTGGATCAGGATCACCACGGTGATCGCCCGGGTCATGTGCGGCAGCACGATGTAGCGGAACCGGCTTACGGCGCTTGCCCCATCCATCTCGGCGGCCTCAAGCTGTTCCGACGACAGCGATTGCAGCGCGGTCAGCAGGATCAGCGTGGCGAAGGGCAGCCATTCCCAGGCGACGATGAAGATCACCGAGGCCATGGGGTAACTCTCCATGAACAGGATCGGCTCCATCCCCAACCCTTGGGCGAAGGACGCGAACATGCCGTTCTGCGGGTGCATGAACAGGTTTTCCCAGATCGACGCAGCCACGGGCGGCATCACGAAGAAGGGCGAGATCACCAGAATGCGCAGCGGACCCTGACCCCAGACCGGCTGGTCGATCAACAGGGCGATCAGCGTGCCAAGGACGATGGTGATGATCAGCACGCCACCGACCAGCAGAAGCGTGTTGGTGATCGCCAGCCAGAATTCCGGTGAGTTGATGAACCATGTGTAGTTCCGAAAACCCGCCCAGCCGGTGCGGTCGGGCGAGATCAGCCGATACAGCCGGAAGGAATAATAGATGGTCATGGCCAGCGGAACGATCATCCAGATGAACAGGACGATGACCGATGGGGCGACCATCAAACGGGCAGCAAGACGTGAGGATTGCGTTGCCACGGGCGTCTCCGATTCAGATGGGAAGCTGACCAAGTTGCAGGGGCCGCAGTCGGGCCAACTTCCCCACAGCCTTGGTGTCTGCGGGGAAGAGAGGCTCCCCGGCCCCACGAAAGGGCCGGGGTCTGGGGTCTTTTACTTGATGTAGCCGGCGGTGGTCATTTCTTCCGTCGCCAAGGCTTGCGCTTCGGCCAGGGCTTCATCAACCGTCTTCTGACCAGCCAAGGCTGCCGAGAAGACTTCGCCGATGCTGGTCGCAAGACCGGCAAACTCGGGGATCGCGACGAACTGAACGCCCGTATAAGGCACCGGCTTGACGGTCGGGTTGGTCGGGTCAGCCGCGTTGATCGAGTCGATGGTCATCTTCGCGAATGGCAGTGCTGCATATTCCGGGTTTGCGTAGAGAGACGTCCGGGTTCCGGGAGGAGCCGCGGCCCAGCCTTCCTTGGAGGCAACAAGCGCAATGTAGTCCTTGTTGGTTGCCCAGTTCACGAAGATCTTGGCGGCATCCTTGGCGTCAGACGAGGCCGGGATCGCCAGAGACCAAGCCCAAAGCCAGTTTGCCCGCTTGCCCAGACCCATGTCGGGCGCCAGAGCGAAGCCGACCTTGTCCGCAAATTCGGACTGCTTGGGGTCGGTCAGCGAGCCTGCCGACACGGTGGCATCCATGCGCATCGCGCACTTGCCTTGCAGCGACAGCGTCAGGTTTTCGTTGTAGCCGTTGTTCGACGCGCCGGGCGGACCGTATTTGGTCAGCATGTCGACGTAGTCGGTCATCACGGCTTTCCATTCCGGCTGGTCGAATTGGGGAACCCAGTTTTCGTCGAACCAGCGCGCGCCATAGCTGTTCGCCATGGTGGTCAGGAAGGCCATGTTCTCGCCCCAGCCGGCCTTGCCGCGCAGGCAGATGCCATAGATCCCGGCTTCCTTGTCGGTCATCGCGGCAGCAGCGGCCTTGATGTCGTCCCAGGTCGGCGAGTCCGGAATGGTGATCCCGGCCTTTTCGGCCAGATCCTTGCGGTAGTTCACAAAGGACGATTC
>JANMGI010000193.1:0-2168 GCA_031374565.1 Paracoccaceae bacterium
CAGGATCGCCTGTCCTACGTCATCACGCCTCGCTTCTCTCCGACGTCCACCCCCGAACAACTCGCCGCCCTCGGCCAGCTCTGGCGCGAATACCCCGACTGCCTGATGCAGACCCACCTTTCCGAACAGACGGATGAGATCGCCTGGGTCCGCGACCTATACCCCCAGTCCCGCGACTATCTCGACACCTATGAAGCGCAAGGCCTCCTCCGCGAAGGTGCCGTCTACGGCCACGCCATCCACCTGACCGACCGTGAGAAGTCGCGCCTGATCGAGGCTGGGGCCTCCCTCGTCCATTGCCCGACCTCGAACACCTTCATCGGCTCGGGCCTCTTCGACATGACCCTCGCGACTCAACTCCGCGTCGGGCTGGCGACCGACACCGGAGGAGGGTCAAACTTCTCGATGCTGCGCACGATGGCCGCCGCCTACGAGGTCGCCCAGCTCCGTGGCCAATCCCTCCACCCCGCGCAGCTCTGGTGGCTCGCCACCCAAGGCTCCGCCCGCGCACTGCGCTGCGAAGACAGGATCGGCAATATCGCCCCCGGGATGGAGGCAGACCTCGTCATCATCGACCTCGCCTCCACCCCTGCCATCGAACAGGCCACCCGCCGCGCGACCGACCTCTGGCAGCAGCTGTTTCCAACGATAATCATGGGCGACGACCGCGCAGTGGCCGAAGTCTGGGTTGGCGGCAAGCGCCTTCCCCACTGACCAATTTCACATTGGCCCAAATATCCTCCGTGGGGAGATGAGCGACAAGAAACCCTCCAGTGGAGGGTTTCCGCGAAGAACGCCCGGCCCGTGGCCGGGCCGGGACAGGGGGGTGGAAAACCCCCGGCGACCGAGCCGGTTGTGCGCCCTTCGCGCACAGAGGCGAGACAAGGACTTGCGCCTGCCAAGGCGCTCAATTCGGGTGGTGGCATCGACAGTTATGCAGACAACACACCCCAGGCCGTCCGGCTCAAAGACCCAGCCCTCCTAATGTGAGGCGCAATCCAGAGCTGGTAAAACAAGGTTAAGACCACCTGAATGGCCACCCGTAACCCATTGATATAACTTGTATTGAAAAGCCGCCCCGCGTGGACAGCTACTCCGCCAACTCCCAGCCATCTGGGTAGAAGTCATGCTTCAAGGCAATCGAGGTCGAGATCCGCTCGTACTTCCAGATCTCCTCCGCCGTCACTGCAATCGGCCCGATGGACGCCACCAGAGTATCCTTGTCCGCCCGTCGCGTCTGAAACCCTTCCATCCGCATGGCCCGTTCCAGCGCCGGCCATGAGGCGTCCAGCTCCTCGATGAAGAACGCGTACTCGACCACCGCTGTCTTCGGCAGACTGGTCCCCTTCGACTGTCGGAAGGTGTCAAAAGTCTCGCGACGCTGGGCTTCGAAATTGTGGTCCATGGCGGGTCTCCTTGGCCGCCTTCTACCTCACTCGCTGCGGTGACAGAAGCCCCGCTCGTAGGCCGCATCCCAAGTCCAGTCGCTGGCGTTCAATGCCTCGAAACCCACCGGCTCCAGCGACTCCGTCACTCCATTCTCGGTCGCCGTCATCTTCCACAGGTCCACGTCACATTCGAAGACCTGTCCACCAAGCTCTCCGGCGTGGAAATATCCCACAACCGTGAACTGGTTGTCGATGAACTGGATCTGCGTGACGGTCCGCCCGCTGCCCTCTTCATCGGCGTATTCCGTCTCGACCTGCAGGATGCTTCCGTCGCCAGTGTCCAGCACCTCCAGCGTCTGCTTGGTCGCAAAGGCCCCCAATGCGATCTCAGGGTTGTCAAACTGCGGGTCACCCTCCGCGACTGCGGCACTGCCAGGCCCCCCGCCCCAGATCACCAGCCGGGCCTTGTCCTTGTTCTGGGTCAGCCGGGCGAGAAACGTGAACCCCTCGCCCGAAGCCCCCGCCCAGTTGCCGCTGGCTTCCGACAACAGGGTCTGGGCGCCAACTGGCAGGGCAAAAGTCAGGGTCAGGACAAGGCTTGGTAACAGGCGCATCGGTCTCTCCGGAAAGGTCTGGCGCGACCATGCCGGGGATGCCGTCAAAGCGATAGGGCTGGAAAACCGGACGCTACCCTGCCAGTTGCCGCGCAAGCGCACGCTGGCGCTCCACTACACGGGCCAGGTCCAGCGTCACCATCTGCCCGTCCCGCACCACCTGTCG
>JANMGI010000202.1:0-1652 GCA_031374565.1 Paracoccaceae bacterium
GGTCACCGCGCGGCGGGCAAGATCGAGGGGATCAAACTCGGGCGTGGGGAAGCGGTTGTGCTTGCCGGACTGCCAGAAGACCGCGCGGAGGGGGTCGTAAGGGACCATCGCGTGGATCGGAACGTGCGAGCGGCGGGAAAGTGCGCCGTAGACGGCGACCTGATCGGGAAGGGTGGAGTTGCAGTCGGTGGTCTGGCCAAGCCAGTGGGTGTAATCCACCATGAGCGGGATCAGCATCAGGGGCTGACGTTCCCAGTGGCGGCAGAGGTTGACAAGTTCCCTCGCCAGGCTTTCGCGGGAGCGGAAGAAAAGCTTTACCCAGTTGAAGAGCGTGCCGAAGGTGCCGCGGGAAGCGAGCAGGCGCGCTGCGGCTTGACGGTTCGACATGCGGGACAGCGAACGGATGCCGGGGGCTGGGTCTGCCTAGTGCCAGAGCGTTTCGCGCAAGGTGTCGCGGCGCAGGGTGCGGAGGGACGGTTCGGCCTCGGGTGGCTCACCGAGGAAGGCGGAAAGCCCCTTCAGCGCACGGGACTGAACCCGGGCGGTTTCACTTTCGACGGTGCCGTTCTGGTCGCTTTCAAGTCGGGCAAGCTCTTCCTTGGCGGTGGGCGTGGCCGAAAAGAGGATGCTCACGATGAGTTCGATCATCGCTTCAAGGGCGTCGGGATCGTCAATTGTGCCAAAGGTGCGAAGGTCGGATTTGGGTCCGATGTCGCAGGACTGGGGATCATACTTCGGCACTGCCAGCCGGGTCAGGAAGGTGGTGATCGGCAGATCGGTGCCGTTGAAGATGTGGCAATGCGCGTCGATCAGGTGGCCGGTGATGGGACCGGTGGGATATGTCTTCGGCGACCCTGTGCAGGAGGGCAGGGTGAGGGTCGCAAGAGCGCTGCCCCCGAAGAGGAGGGTGTCGCGGCGGGTGACCTGAGCCATCTTCCCCCCTAACTTTGCGATACCGGAAGAGGGTACACCAAAAAGCGTTGCCCGGACAGAAGGTTGCGGGTTGGCTTTGCTGATCTGGCCCTAGCGTCGCAGGGGTGCTGGCGCTAAGGCGGCCGGGGTGGTCCGGGTAGCACAGGATTGACAAGAGGGAGACGGACGATGGCCGAAGACTTGAGGCATTGGACAGCGCGGGAGCGGCCCACGGTTGCGGTTCTTGAGGGCCGCTACGTGCGGCTGGAGCGGCTGGAAGCGGGGCGACATGCGGACGAGCTTTTCACCGCTTCGGACACGGCAGAGGCGGATGCGAAATTCCGCTGGCTGTATGAGACGCCACCGGCGGACCGGGACAGCTTTCGGAGCTGGGTCGCAAAGGTGGCGGCAAGCGAGGACCCGCTGTTCTACGCAGTGATCGACAAGGCGTCCGGCAAGGTGGCGGGGCGGCAGACCTACATGCGGATCGACACGGCCAACGGGGCGATCGAGATCGGCAACATCTATTGGGGGCCGCTGGTATCGCAGCGCCCGGCGGCAACCGAGGCGCTGTATCTGTTCGCGCGGCACGTGTTCGACGACCTTGGCTACCGGCGGTTCGAGTGGAAGTGCAACAACGACAACCTGCCGTCGAAGAAGGCCGCAGCGCGGTTCGGGTTCGTGGCGGAAGGGGTGTTCCGGCAGCATCTGGTGGTGAAGGGGTTGAACCGGGATACGGC
>JANMGI010000206.1:0-6572 GCA_031374565.1 Paracoccaceae bacterium
GCGGAAAATCCACCGTGGGCCGCGCCTTGCTTAGGCTTTATGAGCCGACCGCCGGTCGCGTTGTGATCGACGGCGACGATGTGGCCACCCTGACGCCCGAAGCGTTGCGCGAGAAGCGACCCTCGATGCAGATGGTCTTTCAGGACCCACAGGCCAGCCTCAACCCCCGGATGACCCTGACCGACATCGTCAGCGAACCTCTTGACGAACACACCAGCTGGACCCGCGACAAAAAGGTGGAACGGGTCTACGAGCTTATGGATCAGGTCGGCCTGAACCGCCGCTTCGCAAACCGATTTCCCCACGAATTTTCCGGCGGCCAGCGCCAGCGGATCGGGATCGCACGGGCCCTTGCACTGAACCCCAAGTTCATCGTCTGCGACGAACCCATTGCCGCGCTGGACGTCTCGATCCAGGCGCAGGTCGTCAACCTTCTGGAAGATCTTCAGGAAAAGCTGGGGCTTACCTATCTGTTCATCAGCCACGATCTGTCGATGGTCCGCCATCTCGCTGACCGCGTGGCGGTGATGTATCTCGGCCGGATCGCCGAGCTTTCGCCCGCGAAAGACCTCTACGCCCGCCCCCTTCATCCCTATGCCGAGGCACTCCTGTCAGCCGTGAACGAGCCTGATCCGGTGCTCGCCGCGCTTCGGAAGCGCATCATCCTGAAAGGCGATGTGCCCTCGCCCGCCAATCCACCAAAGGGATGCAACTTCTGCACCCGCTGCCCGAAGGTGATGGAAATTTGCCGCAGCGTGAAACCCGACCTGATCGAAGCCGAAACCGGTCGTCAGGTCGCCTGCCATCTTTATACAACTGCTGCCGGATCAACCGGCGCATCCGAGGCTGACGAGCACAAAAAATACGACAGTCATCAACAAGGAGAGACCCGATGAAAATGAAAGCCGCCCTTCTGGGCGCAGTGGCCGCACTGGGGATTGCCCCGGCTGCCTTCGCCGACCGCGGCACGGATGGTGAGGTGAAGCTCACCTTCCCGCAGGCCGTGTCGATCATGAACCCCTACCTCTCGGGCGGGACCAAGGACATCTACGCCGCCTCGCTGGTGTTGGAGCCGCTGGCGGGCCTTGACCCGCAAGGCGTCCTGATCCCGAAACTTGTCACCGAAATCCCCACGCTGGAAAACGGCGGCATCTCGGCTGATATGACTTCGATCACTTGGAAACTTCTGCCGGGCCTGCTGTGGTCCGATGGTACCCCCGTCACGGCGGATGACGCTGTCTTCACCTGGCAGTATTGCACCCACCCGGAAGGCGGCTGTTCGCAGGCCACCAAGTATGAAGGCGTCGCTTCGGTCGAAGCGGTTGATCCTTCGACCATCAAGGTGACCTTCAGCGGCCCTAAAGCGAACCCCTACACCGCCTTCGTCAGCGCTCTTGCTCCGGTCCTGCAGAAAAAGCAGTTCGAGGCCTGCCTCGGCGCTGCCGCCCCGACCTGCACTGACCCGAACAATATGCCGATCGGCACGGGCGCCTTCATGGTGACCGGCTTTACCGTCAACGACACCGTGTCGATGGCCGCAAACCCGAACTACCGTGACCCCGCCAAGCCCGCCTTCGCGACTGCCGTGATCAAGGGTGGTGGCGATGCCGAAGGTTCCGCTCGCGCGGTGATGGAGACCGGCGAGTTCGATTACGCCTGGAACACCCAGATCCCTCCCGAAGCACAAGCCTCGATGGCGGCTGCCGGCAAGGGTGAATTCGTCGTCGCCTTCGGCACGCTTGTCGAGCGGATCGAAATGAACACGACCGACCCCGATCCGGCCCTGCCGGAAGGTGAGCGTGCGACCGCCAAGCACCCCCACCCGATCCTGTCGGACATCAAGGTGCGCACCGCACTGTCGAAAGCCATCGACCGCTCGATCCTGGTCGAAGTCGGCTACGGCGCGGGCGGCAAGCCGACCTGCAACGTGATCCCCGGGCCGGACGCCTGGGCATCTGACAACACCGGCTGCATTGCTCAGGATATGCCCGGTGCCATGGCTTTGCTGGATGAAGCGGGCTGGAAAGACAGCGACGGCGACGGCATTCGTGACAAGGACGGCAAGAAGCTGCACATCCTGTACCAGACCACCGTCAACCCGATCCGTCAGGACTTCCAGGCGCTGATCAAGGATTGGTGGACCGAGCTTGGCGTCGAGGTCGAACTCAAGGCCATCGACCCGGGCGTCTTCTTTGGCGGTGACGCGGGCTCGCCCGACACCTTCCAGAAGTTTTATGCCGACGTCGAAATGTATGCCAACAACTCGGAAAGCCCTGACCCGGAAAGCTACCTGGGCCAGTACCAGTGCAAGAACGCGCCCAGCCCGGAAACCCAGTGGCAGGGTGAGAACATCAACCGCTTCTGCACCCCGGAGTATGATGCGCTCTACGCGACCATGGCCACGACGACCGACATGGCCGCGCGTCAGGACATCGCCAAGAAGCTGAACGACATGGTGACCAAGGATTCCATGATCGTGGTTCCGCTGGTCCACCGCGGCACCCTCTCGGCGCATTCTTTCGCGCTTGGCGGCGTGCAGATCAACGCCTGGGACACCGAGTTCTGGAACGTCGCGGACTGGACCCGCGTCAAGTGATCTGATCCTTGCGGGGCCGGAGCGATCCGGCCCCGCAGCATCCTTCGCACCCCCGATCCAAGGCGCGCCGCGCATGCTTACCTTCACGCTTCGCAGGCTTCTGCTGGCCATCCCGACGCTTCTCGTCATCAGCCTGGTGATCTTCCTTCTGGTGGACCTCGCACCCGGCTCGCCGATGTCCGAGATTCCGCTGACTGTGCCTCCGGACGTGCGCCAGAAGATGATCGAGGCACTTGGTGCCGATCAGCCCGTGTTCTTCCGCTACATGCTCTGGCTGCGCCAGTTCTTCTGGGTTGAACCGATGACGCTGTTCGACGGCTGGTTCGGCACCCACATCGTCGAGGGCGAACAGCGCATCTTGTCCTGGCAGTCGCGCAGCCCCGTCTTCACCATCATCGGCCAGCGCATTCCCCAGACCCTTACGGTGATCGGCACGGCCTATGTGGTCGGCATACTCATCGCGCTGCCCATCGGAATCTATTCGGCCTACCGGCAGTATTCCTTCTTTGACCAGATCGGCACGCTTTTCGCGATGATCGGTTTTTCTGTTCCGACCTTCTTCTCGGGCACCCTCTTGATCATCATCTTTTCAGTCTGGCTGGGCTGGCTTCCGACCAAATACGACACCGTCATGGAAGTCACCGATTGGGAAAGTTTCTTCAAGCAGATCAAGCAGATGATCCTTCCGGTCATGACCCTGGGCCTTGCCAACGCCGCCACGATCAGCCGCTACATGCGCTCGTCGATGCTGGACAACATGACGATGGACTACGTCCGCACCGCCCGCGCCAAGGGCATGTCCGAACGCACCGTGGTGCTGAAGCACGTCCTGCGGAACTCGCTGATCCCGGTCGTCACCGTCATCGCCCTTGGCATCCCCGCGATCTTCGGCGGCGCGATCATCACCGAGAACCTGTTCGGCGTGAACGGCATCGGGGCCGCCCTGATCGGCGCAATCCACGCCAGCGACCTGCCCATGGTCCAGACCCTGGCCTTCATCTTCGCCGTACTGATCGTTCTTTTCAACCTGATCGCCGACATCCTTTACGGCTTCCTCGATCCCAGGATCCGCTATGACTGAGGCCAGCATCACGCCCCCGAAACCGGCCAACCAGAGCAGCGCAATCTGGCAGCAGTTTCGCACCCACAAGGGCGCGCTTTTCGGGCTTTGCGTGCTGGGATTTCTGATCCTGGCTGTGCTGATCGGCCCCTACCTCTGGGTGCCTGAAAAGCTGAAGGTGGTCGACGCTATCCGGCTGAAGAACCAAGGCCCCAGTTGGCGTTTCCCCTTGGGCACCGATCAGCTGGGCCGCGACATGCTGGCCCGGATGCTGCTGGCGGGGCGCGTGTCGTTGGCGGTTGGTCTGGTCGCCATGGTGATCGCCATCGTCTTCGGCACCCTCATCGGCACGCTGGCCGGTTATTTCCGCCGTCTCGACGGGCCGTTGATGCGCACGACGGACATGTTCCTCGCGCTCCCGCTGATCCCGCTACTCCTTGTGCTGGTGATGCTCTTCCGAGACCGGATCGCCAGCCTGATTGGCCCGGAACTTGGCGCATTCACCCTGATCGTCTTCGCCATCGGCATCACCTCCTGGATGGCCACCGCCCGTATTGTCCGGGGCGAGGTGCTGACCCTGAAGGAACGCGAATACGTCCTTGCCGCCCGCTCCATCGGCGCGCGCCCCAGCCGGATCATCCGCCGCCACATCTTGCCGAACGTCGTCTCGCCCGTTATGGTCGCCGCCACCCTGGGCGTGGCCGAGGCGATCATCACTGAATCCGTGCTCAGCTTCCTCGGCCTTGGCTTTCCGCCCGACTTCCCGACCTGGGGGCGGCTTCTGTATGATGGGCTGCAGTACATGCAGGTCTACCCGGAACGGGTGATCTGGCCCGGCCTTGCAATCTCGCTGACCGTGCTGTCGGTCAACTACATCGGCGACGGGTTGCGTGACGCGCTTGATCCCCGCATCCGGGGGCGGTAGCGCTCCCTGGTGATGTCGTCCATCGTCGCGGGTCGACCGACGATAAGACGCAGTCGCCCGAGGAGGCGCGGGCTTAGTGCAGCGTCTTCCGGATCCGCCGCACCATCAGCCAGACGCCCAGAACCACGACCGGCACCAGCCCCGACAGCAGAACACCATGGCCGATGTGGAACATCTCGGCCACCGGCTCCAGCAGGTAGGCCGCCAGGCTTACCGCGTAATAGCTGATCGCGACCGTCGACAGCCCCTCCACCGTCCGCTGCAATCGCAGTTGCAGGTCCGCCCGGTTGTCCATGCTTTCCAATAGCTTCTGGTTCTGCGCCGACCGTTCCACATCCACCCGTGTCCGCAACAGTTCCGCCGCCCGTTCCGCCCGTTCCGCCATCGCCGCCAACCGGCTTTCCGATGATTTCACCGTCCGCATCGCCGGGTCATAGCGGCGCATCATGAACTCGCCAAAGGTCTGGCGGCCCTGAATGCGCGCCTCGCGCAGGACCTCGATCCGCTGGTTGACGATGGCCTCATAGGCCGCCGTCGCCCCGAAGCGGAAGGAAAACTGCACCGCCAGGCTTTCCAGTTCAGCCGAGATTGTCAGCAGGTTGTGCAGTGCCACTTCCGGGGCAGGCTCGGCATTGTCCAGACCGGAGACCAGCGCCGAAAGCTTCGGGTCCAGCGCATTCAGCCGCCCTGAAAGATCGCGTGACCGCATCAGTCCCAGCATCGACATCGCGCGGTATGTCTCGATCTCGCACAGCCGCTGCACGATCCGCCCGACGCGGCGCGGGCCGGTGCCGGGCGCCACGAAGACCGCGAACCGCATGTGCCCGGCCGGGTCGATCCGGAAATCCCCTGCCACCACGGCAGCCCCATCGACCACCCGGCTGACCGCCAGACTTTCGGGGACAAACCAGTCATCCACCCGCTTCAACATCTCCTCTTCGGTCGCAGGCATCGTCTCGACCCTGATCAGCACCGATGTCAGCCGCTTTCCCGGTGCTGTCGCCAGCCAGTCTTCGGGCATGACTTCGGCTTCCGCCGGATCGAAGGGCCGCGCAGACACGCCATTGGTGAAGGTGGTGTAGGTGACAAACTCGGTGTGGCTTTCCCACTTCAGCTCGGCCCGCCCGATGGCCCCCTGAAAATGCGTCGCTCCCGGCTGCGGATGCGCACTGCCGTGGCGGTCTAGAAGCGCCAGAAGATGCGCAAGATCCTTGTTCCGATCCCGGTTCTGCGCCTGCACAGGTTCCTTGATCGCCACATAAACCGCGGTCGAGGGCACCTCCAACGAAGGAAACGGCCGCGCATGCAGCTCGTTCACGGTGGCAAAGCGCAAGGGATGGTCGTCAATCGGCATCATGGATCTCTCAAGGGCTTGCGCCAGAGGTAGGGCGCAGCGCCGGGGCATTCCAGAAAAATGCCGGAATACAGGGGTATGCAGCCCGCCTGTTGCAATTCCGCACTGCAGCGAAGGCAGGGCGGGCTGTAGCGCCCACCCTGCGATCAATTCACTCGATCATCGGCAGCAATGCATCCAGCGACTTCTTTGCGTCGCCGTAGAACATCCGGGTGTTCTCTTTGTAGAAGAGCGGGTTCTCGATCCCCGAGTACCCCGTCCCCTGCCCGCGCTTGGACACGAAGACCTGCTTGGCCTTCCAGCACTCCAGCACCGGCATCCCCGCGATGGGCGAGTTCGGGTCTTCCTGTGCTGCCGGGTTCACGATGTCGTTCGACCCGATGACGATGGCAACATCCGTTGAAGGGAAGTCTTCGTTGATCTCGTCCATCTCCAGGACAATGTCATAGGGCACCTTCGCCTCGGCCAAGAGCACGTTCATGTGCCCCGGCAGACGCCCTGCAACCGGGTGGATGGCAAAGCGGACGTTCTTGCCCTTGGCGCGCAGCTTGCGGGTCAGTTCGCTCACCGACTGCTGCGCCTGCGCCACCGCCATCCCGTAGCCTGGGATGATGATGATGCTGTCGGCATCGTTCAG
>JANMGI010000219.1:0-1802 GCA_031374565.1 Paracoccaceae bacterium
CGCCCAGCACCTCAAGCGCCCGAAGGATGTGGTGGCGCTGGCCGCCGGGCAGGACCGGCTGCTGGACGCCGCCGCCGCGATGCTGAAGCCCGGCGGCAGGCTGGTCTATGCCACCTGCTCGCTTTTGCCCGAAGAGGGCGAAGCCCAACTCGCCGCCGCCCTCCAACGCCATCCGGAACTGACCGTCGACCGCTCTGACCTGCCCGGCGTCGATCCCGGCTGGTGGACCCCGGACGGCGCGCTCCGCCTCCGCCCCGACTTCTGGGCCGACGCCGGCGGCATGGACGGCTTCTTCCTCGCCCGCCTGCGGAAGTCCGCCTGACCCTTTGCAGGCATGGCCGCTCAACGCCAAGCCCGTTTCCCTTACCCGCAGACCAGAACCGCAATCACCCGGCCCGTGGCCGGTGCAGGTATGATCGACACTTCAGCCCCGTCATCTCGGCCAAAAAGGAACAGCCCCAACGTGGAGAAAAGTCCGCCCTCCGCCGCCTCGGTCTCCGTCTCGGCCGGCAGCCCGATCCGGCAATCGGCCGGAACTGCAACTGCCGGTTCGCTGGGCCTCAGCGCGGCGCCGGTCAGGGCATAGGCGGTGTAGTCGCTGACATCATAGACCACGATGCTGACCGGCCCATCGCCCGGATCGACCGCCGCCGCCAGCTTGCGCGTGTGTTCCGACCAAAGATGCCCGCCATCCACCGCCGGGGTCCAGCCGGTTGTCCAGTCCATCGGACCCGGCTCCAGCGGCAGCAAGGCTTCACCCTGGATCACGCTGGTATCGCCGTCAAAGCCGTCAATCCAGGTCATGTCGAACCCGTCCAGAACCACCGCCTCTTCCGCGGAAACCGTGCCGTCCATGTTTGCGTCCGCGCCCATGTCCTCGACCACCGACATTGACAACAGGCTGTCATAGTCCCAGCGCAACCGGATCGCAGTCAACCGGCCCTGCGGATCCAGGATCGCGGTGACCGTCGTGTCGATGAACACATGCGGATGGGCCGCCACCGGGCCAGCGACACCTGCCACGGCCAAGGCCAGCACCGTCATTCGGCGCCTGATTTGCCCCAGCCCCCTCAGCGCAACAGCTCCAGCACCTCAAGCGACGGATACCCGTCAGGCACCAGCCCCCGCGCCTTCTGGAAGGCCTTCACCGCCGCCACAGTCTTCGGCCCCATCCGCCCGTCAACCCCGCCCGCGTCGAACCCCGCCTTGGTCAGCAAGTCCTGCAGCTCCTTGCGCTCCTCCAGCGTCAGCGCCCGCAACTCGCGCGGCCAGCCCGACTGGATGCCCTGCCTCCCCGCAAGCCGGTCCGACAGCGACCCGATGGCCACCACATAGGCATCCGCCGTGTTGTATTTCTCGATCACCTGGAAATTCGGCCAGATCAGGAACGCCGCCCCCCGATGGCCACCCGGCAGCAGGATCGATCCCGGCCCGTGGTCCGGCAAATCCCCTCCGCCAAAGGTCCGCACCCCCAGCGCCCGCCACTCTGCCACAGGCTTCACCACCCGTTCCGTCGTCTGGTCGTAGTCGAATCCCTCAGGCAGGCGCACCTCCACCCCCCAGGGCTGGCCCTTGGTCCAGCCCCAGAACCGCAGGTAGTTGGCGGTCGAGGCCAGCGCATCCCCCGGATCATCCCCCCACAGGTTCTTCTTCCCGTCCCCGTCGAAATCGACCGCGAACTTCTCCCACGAAGACGGCATGAACTGCGTATGCCCGCTTGCACCCGCCCAGCTGCCGACAAAGCTTACCACATGCCCGCCCTCAACGATCTTCAGCGCCGCGATCAGCTCCGCCTCGAAGAA
>JANMGI010000230.1:0-2812 GCA_031374565.1 Paracoccaceae bacterium
GCGTCATATAGCACCTCGTTCGGCGTGGCATAGACCGCCGAGATCGACGATGTGCAGACGATGGACCCGCCGCCCTGCGCCAGCATCTGCGGCAGCACCGCACGGGTCATCAGGTACATCGACTTGACGTTCACATCGAAAAGGAAGTCCCAGTCCGCCTCCTCGGTCTCCAGGAACGGCTTGATGACGATGGTGCCTGCGTGGTTGAAAAGCACGTTGACCGGACCAAGCGCGGCGTTCACCGAAGCGACCGCCGCCTCGACTTCTGCCTTCGACGACACGTCGGCCTTGGCGAAATGCGCCCGATGTCCTGCGGCCTGAAGATCGGCCACAAGGGCCTGACCTGCCTCGACATTCCGGTCGACCACCCCGACTGCAGCACCCTCAGCCGCGAAAAGCCGCGCTGACGCGGCACCCATTCCGGTCGCACCGCCCGAAATGATCGCGGTCTTGCTCTTCAGCCTGTCCATTCAACCCCCCCTCAGTTGCTCCAACGCCCACCGCGCCGCATCGGCAACAGCCGGGTCCGCGTCGCTTACCAAAGCCGTCGCGGCCTTGGCCAACCCGGGCTGGCCGGAGTTCCCTATCGCATAAAGCACGTTCCGCACGAACCTGTCGCGCCCGATCCGCTTGATCGGACTGCCCGCAAACCGCGCCCGGAACCGGGCATCGTCCAGCACCGCAAGCTCGGCCAGTTCCGGCAGCCCGTGCTTCGGCTGATACCCGATCTCCCGCGCCGTGACGGCAAACTTGATCCAGGGGCAGACCGCCAAGCAGTCGTCGCAGCCGTAGATACGATTGCCAATACAGGCGCGCAGCTCTGTATCTACAGGCCCCTTGTGCTCGATGGTCAGATAGGAAATACAGCGCCGCGCATCCAGTTGATATGGCGCAGGAAAAGCCCTTGTGGGGCAGATGTCCAGACAGGCGGTGCAACTGCCGCAATGGCTGATCTCGGGGGCGTCCGGCTCCAGCTCCAACGTGGTGAAGATCGCCCCAAGGAACACCCAGTTGCCAAGGTCACGCGCCAGCAGGTTGGTATGCTTACCCTGCCAACCCAGCCCCGCCGCCTGCGCCAAAGGCTTTTCCATCACCGGTGCTGTATCGACAAATACCTTGATCTCGCAATCTTGCGATTGCTTTGCGCATTGGTCGGTCAACCATCGCCCCAGCCGCTTAAGCCGCCGCTTCACCAGGTCATGATAGTCCTTGCCCTGAGCATAGACGCTGATCACCCCCCGGTCACGTTGCGACAGACCAGCCATCGGGTCTGCTTCCGGCGTGTAGGCCTCGGCCAGCATGATCACCGATCGCGCCTCGGGCCAAAGCGAGGCCGCACTTCCGCGCCATTCCTCGCGCTCGGCCATCCAGCCCATCTGCCCTTGCCGACCTTCGGCCAGAAACGCGCGCAGCCTCTCCGCCGTCTCGGGCACGGCATCGGGCCGACAAATCCCAGTGTTCGCAAAGCCCTCTTCCAGGGCCCGCGCCACCAGCTGCTCTTTCGTCAGCCCTTTCATAGTGATCCAAATATCCTTGGTGCGTTCACAGTTGCGCCACCGGTTCAAGTGACCGTGGACGCGGGGGGCAACGCCCCCGTGGGTCGGCCTTAGAAATCCAGATCGGCATAATGCGCCGACGGCGGGAAACCAGAAATCTGGTCGGCCAAAAGGGGACGGAAGGACGGCCGCGACTTGATCTTCGCATACCAGTCCTTCAGCACCGCATGCCGGTTCCAGTCCACGTCGCTGATGTAGTCAAGGCAGCTAAGATGCGCGGCGGCCGTGAAATCTGCCAATGACATCGCATCCCCGGCCAGCCAACGGCGCTGATCCAGAAGCCAAGCCATGTAGTCGAGATGGTACTTGATCCGGTTCGACCCCATCTTGACGTTCTTCGAATCCGGATAGCCCTGGCCAGTGACCTTCTTGTTGACCCGCTCATACAGCAACTTCGACGTCACTTCATTGTGGAATTTATCGTCAAACCAGGCACATATCCGGCGAACCTCATATCTGCCATCCAGGCCTTTCGGCATCAACGGCGGATCCGGGGCCAGTTCCTCGATGTATTCGCAGATCGCCTGACTTTCGCTCATCGTCCGGGTGCCCATCTTCAGGATAGGTACCTTGCCCGCTGGATTACGGCGCAGGAAATCCGGCGACGGTTCCCAATAGCGTTCCTCGACCAACTCGACCTCGATCTTCTTTTCCGCCAGCGTCAAGCGCACCTTGCGGCAGAAGGGCGAAAGCGGAACGTGATACAGGCGGTTCGAGGGGCGGTTCATCGGGCGGCGGCCTCCGGTCTTCCTTCTCATTGCAGCTATGGGTGCGGAAATTCAATCCCCGGCCCGCCTTACCCGTCGAAACAGGCGGATCTTCCATCCGCTGCAATGGTCTCGGCTCCCGAAATGATGCTGCGGGTCCGGCTGCGCACGAAGCTGGACGGTTTGGACGCACTGCGACCTTTGGGGTCGGGCAAAACCGCGGCCAGTCGGGCGGCCTGCAACGCGGTCAGGTCCTTGGCATCAACGCCGAAATAATGCTGCGCGGCGGCCTGGATACCGAAGACGCCGTCATCGAATTCGGCCACGTTCAGATAGACTTCCAGGATGCGCTGCTTTGACCAGACAAGTTCCACCACCGGGGTCAGGACCGCTTCCATCGCCTTGCGAACCCAGCTGCGACCTTGCCAGAGAAACACATTCTTCACCACCTGCTGGCTGATGGTACTTGCGCCACGGTTGCTTCCAGCCTCGATTGCCTCGCGGATCGCGGCCATGTCGAACCCCCAGTGATTGCAGAAGTTCGCATCC
>JANMGI010000241.1:0-2352 GCA_031374565.1 Paracoccaceae bacterium
TATGATAGCTCCTTGAATGGGTTAGGGATTGCGTAGGGTGGGCAATCTGCCCACGCGTCCTCAGGCGATGATGCCGAGGATGTCGCTTTCCTTCATGATCAGCAGGTCTTCACCGTCCAGCTTCACTTCGGTGCCCGACCATTTGCCGAACAGGACGCGGTCGCCAGCCTTTACCGACGGAGCGATCAGCTCGCCCGAATCCTTGCGGGCACCTTCGCCCACGGAAATGATCTCGCCCTCGGCGGGCTTTTCCTTGGCGGTATCCGGAATGATAAGGCCGCCCTTGGTCTTGTCTTCGCCTTCGATGCGGCGGACCAGAACGCGGTCATGCAATGGTTTGAAAGCCATCTGGGGTACTCCCTTGAGTTTCCAGGTTTGATCTTGATTAGCACTCAGCTTGTCCGAGTGCCAACGTGGTTCAGGTAGGCGATGCCCTCTGCGCTGTCAACACCCACCACCCGGCTTTTCGCATTGCCTTTTGCGGAACGGATGCCACGATGCCGGCCAACCGACCCCAACCCGTGAATGATCGCATGTCCCGTATTCTCGTCGCCCTTGCTTCCCTTGCGCTTGCCCTCCTGGTGACCGGCCCCCTTGCCGCAGGGTGTGTCGGACAGAACCTGTTCCAAAGCATGGATCCGGACCGGCGGACCGCGATCATGGCCGCCGCCGACTCGGTGCCTTTCGCCACCGGCAACTTCTGGCGGGCGACCCGGGGCGATCAGGTTATCACCATTGCCGGGACCTATCATTTCGACGATCCCCGCCACACCCCGTCGATTGCAGCCCTGACCCCCGCGATCACCTCGGCCAGCACGGTTCTGGTCGAGGCTGGCCCCGAAGAGGAAAAGGCCCTTCAGGCGCTGCTGGCCCGCGATCCGTCACGAATGGTGATCACCGAAGGCCCGACGCTTGCCCAGCTGCTTCCGCCCGAAGTCTGGGACCCGCTGAAGGCGGCAATGTCCAGTCGCGGCATTCCTGCCTTCATGGCCGCCAAGTTCCGCCCCTGGTATGTGCTGACCCTGTTGTCGATCCCGCCTTGCGCCATTGCCGGGATGACCGAAAAGCCCAAGGGCCTTGACGGTCTGGTCATCGACACCGCATTGGCCGCCAATGTCCCGGTCCGGGGGCTGGAACCGTTCGATACGCTGTTCACCATCTTCGACAGCCTGACCCAGGACCAGATCACCGAAATGCTGGTCTCCACCCTCGCCATTGAAGACGTCAGCGAGGATTACTTCACAACCCTGGTCGACGGCTATTTCGCCGGAGAAAGCCGTGCCGCATGGGAACTGATGCGGTTCCTCAGCTATGATATGCCCGGCTATACCAAAGCCCAGATCGACGCCGAATTCGCGCATATGGAAGAACTCGTGGCATCCTCGCGCAACCGTAACTGGATTCCGGTCCTGACCGATGCCGCTGCCAAGGGGCCGGTCTTCGCAGCATTCGGGGCGCTGCATCTGTCGGGGCAAGACGGGGTGCTCAACCTTCTGCAAACCCAAGGCTTCACCATCGAGGCCCTGGCCCTGTGATCCTGCCAGGCAAGGTTTCCCGGTTATTCATCCTTGACCTCGGCCTGTTCGAGGTGCGGGGCGGGGAACGGATCATCGGCATCCCCGCCTACCTGATGGAGACAGACCGGGACCAGCGCATCCTGATGGATACCGGCTTTCCGCCGGACTACCTGACCGACCCCAGCCGCGCCGTGCAGGACGGCCTGCCGCGCTTTGGCCGCCTTGTCGATTTCCGAGCCGATCAAACCGCCGAAGGCGCGCTGGCGCTGCTTGGTCTTGTGCCAAAGGACATCGACCTTCTGATCCTGTCGCACAGCCATATCGACCATGTCGGCTCACTGCCCTTATTCGCTCATGCGCCCATCGTGCTGACTGCCCGCGAACGGGCCGAGCCTGCACCGCTTTACTTCGGGACCATGCGCCCGATTCCCTGGCCTGACGCCACCTACCACCTGATCGACACCGACACCCCGGTCTGCGATGGCCTGACCCTGATCCCGACCCCCGGGCACACCGCCGGGCATCTGTCAGCGATTGTTACCTTGCCAGACGGGCGCCGGATCATCCTTGCCGCCGACGCGATCAACCGGGTATCAGAACCTGACGAGGGGTTCGCGGATTCCGACGATCCCGCTGCGTCCCGTGTTTCGGCTGCTCGCCTGCTGGCGCTGTGTAGGCCCGACGCGACGCTGATCTATGGGCACGAGCCGTCACAATGGCCGGGCCTGCCCAAGGCTCCAATCCCCTACGGCTGACGGTAGACCTCGCCACGATGGCCGACGCCGATCACGATGACAGTCACGATCTCATCCTTGATCTCGACCAGTATGCGGTA
>JANMGI010000245.1:0-6970 GCA_031374565.1 Paracoccaceae bacterium
AAGTCGACGGGGACCACGGTGCTCGCCGGAGCAAGCGAAAGCGCCGTGGTCAGCGAGAAATGCGCGGTGATCCCCGAGATGCCGATCAGCACCAGCCAGGGCAGCGTGGCCAAAGTCGGCATTGTGACTGGCCCGAAGACCGTCATGGCGACTGTGCCGAAGACGGCCTGCATCAGCGTGAGCCAGAACAGGATCGAAAGGATCGGCTCACCCTTTGTCAGGGCCTTGGTCATCAGGTTGGTCGAGGCGAAGAAGAAGGCGGCGGCAGCGGCGGCAAGGACACCGGGTTCGACATGGCCGAAGTCGGGCTTTGCCACGATCAGCACACCCGCAAAGCCAAGCGCTGCGGCAGCAAGTTTGCGGCGGGTCAGGACCTCTCCCAGAAAGATCGGCGACAAGAGGATCACCCAGATTGGCGAGGTGAACTCCAACGCGAAAACCTGGGCGAGGGGGATCATCGTCAGCGCCCAGAACCACAGCGACTGGCCGGTGAAATGAAAGACGTTGCGGACAAGGTGGCTGGGCAGCCGGTCAGTGCGCACGTCCCGCAACCTGCCCGTACCTGCCGCCAGTGCGACGACCAGCACCCAGCCGATCATCGACCGATAGGCGAGGATTTCGAACGTGTCATGCACGCCCTTGATCTGCCGGGTGGCGACGGCCATGGCGGTAAAGGCGGCGATGGCTCCGGTCATCCAGAGCGCTGCGGCAAGCGGGCGGTGGGTCATGGCGCAAACTTTGACGGGCGGGCGGGGAATGTCCAGAGCAGTCCCAGCCGGAGCAGGTCGGTTGGTCGTCGTGGAAGAACATGGTGCGGGCCTTTCTGTGCGCAGGCAAACACCGGGGCGCAGGGCCGAGAGGTTGCCGTGCGGCGGCTGCCGGCCTAATTGTTTGTGTAACCAATCAGGATTTCGCCATGAGCCTCGACCAGCCCGACGAACGTCATCCGGACCACCCGGTTTCCCCCCAATTCCCGGCGCGCTGGTCGCCGCGGTCTTTCACCGGTCGTGAGGTGACCGTGGCCGAGATGATGACGCTCTTGGAAGCCGCCCGGTGGGCGCCCTCGGCCTCGAACCAGCAGCCCTGGCGGCTGATCTGGGCCCGGCGGGGAGAGGACAGTTTTGCCGCGGTTCATTCGGCCTTGGCACCCGGCAATCAGATTTGGGCCGGACAGGCAGGTGCGCTGATTGTCGTGGCGTCCAAAGATACGGTCACGAATCGGGACGGGGCTGACGTCGCGAACCGGACCGCAGGGTTCGACGCAGGGGCCGCCTGGGTAAGCATGGCCTTGCAAGCGCAGTACATGGGGCTGGCGGCGCATGCGATGGGCGGCTTCGACAAGGAGAGCCTGGCTGCTGCGGTGGGCCTGCCCGTCGACCATACGTTGCATTGTGTGGTGGCCGTTGGCGAACAGGGTCCGGCCGATGCGCTACCCGAAGACCTGCGCGCACGGGAAAAGCCAAGCGGGCGGAAGCCGGTGGAAGAGATCGCGGTGCACGGGCAGTTCTGACCTTCCGCAGAGATTTCCCGGCAAGTTCCAGTCGATCCATCAACCCGCCGCGTTGGCGATCAGACGGCAAAGCTCGTCCCGGACCACGCGGTTGCCGGCGACCTGACCCTGCTGGATGGTGAAAATCGCCTCGATGGTGGTCTTGCCGGACCGTTCCGAGACGATGAAGCGCAACTCTTGCGGGCTACCCGAGCCGGAGGTTTCCTGCCAGGCCGTCACGACGCCACCATTCCGCTTCACGCGCGAATATCCCTCGGCCTTCAGGCGCGCTGCAATACGCTTTGCGGTGCCCGTCTGGTCAAGACCCCTGTAGGTCTCTTGCGTGCGATATTCTATCTGGCTGAGAAGCGGCAGCCCAAGAGTGGTGAAGTTCTTCTTGCAGTCGGCCGAGGCACCGGCGGTCATCGCCGCAGTCAGAGCGAAGGCAGTCAAAAGCACGCGCATGGATGAAATCCTTTGATAGGGTTCCAAGCTGCTATCGCGCGGTCAGGGCCCTGAACAGTCAGCTATTCCGCATCCTGACCCGGCTGGTCCGTGCGCGATTGCACCGGATCGGTGACCCAGAAATGGCGCACCAGATGTCCTGTCGCGTCGAACCATTCTGACGCGCGGGTCCGGCGCGCGGGTCCGGGTTTGGTGCGCCTTGCATGCCGCGCTGTCGGAAAAGCTTTCATCCAGCACCCAGATCAGCGGGTCGGCTGACTGCACCACCGAAAAGCTAAGACATCCCGGCTCTGCCCGGCTTAAGCGGACTTGGTCGGGCAAGAAGGCGGCGACGACGGCGACATCATTGGCCGTTGCGCAGACGAGGTTGCCGCTGACCCGGATCATTCCAGTTCGATCGTTCCCGGCGGCTTCGAGGTGCAGTCGTAGAACACGCGGTTCACGCCTTTGACCTCATTGATGATCCGGGTGGCGGTTTCGCCAAGGAAATCATGGGGAAAGGGGTAATAATCGGCGGTCATACCATCGACGCTTGTCACGGCCCGCAAGGCAAGCGCGAAGTCGTAGGTCCGACCGTCGCCCATCACGCCCACGGTCTTCATCGGCAGGATTGCGGCGAAGGCCTGCCAGATCTCATCGTAAAGGCCGTGCTTGCGGATCTGGTCGATATAGACAGCATCGGCCCGGCGCAGGATGTCCAGCTTTTCGGTGGTGATCTCACCGGGACATCGGATCGCAAGGCCAGGGCCGGGGAAGGGGTGGCGGCCGATGAAGCTGGCTGGCAGGCCAAGCTCGCGTCCCAGCGCGCGGACCTCGTCCTTGAACAACTCGCGCAGGGGTTCGACGAGTTTCAGGCCCATCTTCTCGGGCAGGCCGCCGACATTGTGGTGCGACTTGATCGTGACCGAAGGCCCACCGGAGAACGACACGCTTTCGATGACGTCCGGGTAAAGTGTGCCCTGCGCCAGAAACTTCGCCCCACCTACGGCGGTCGCGTGCTTCTGGAAGACGTCGATGAAAAGCTTGCCGATGGTCTTGCGCTTGACCTCGGGGTCCGAAACCCCCTCCAGCGCGCCAAGGAAAAGCGCGCTTTCATCGGCATGGATCAAGGGCATGTTGTAATTGTCGCGGAACATGGTCACGACCTGCTCGGCCTCGCCCAGACGCAGCAACCCGTGGTCCACGAAAACACAGGTCAGCTGGTCGCCGATAGCCTCGTGAATCAGGACGGCGGCCACAGAGGAATCCACGCCGCCCGACAGCCCGCAGATCACCTTTGCGTCGCCAACCTGGTCGCGGATCTTGCGGATCGCTTCCTCGCGGTAGGCGCCCATGGTCCAGTCACCCTTGAAGCCCGCCAGCTTTACGAAATTCGCGTAAAGCTGCGCGCCTTTGGGGGTGTGGTGCACCTCGGGGTGGAACTGGACGGCGTAGAAGTGCCGCTTGGGGTCAGCGGTGATGGCGAAGGGTGCGTTGGGCGAGGTGCCGTAGACATTGAACCCCGGCGCGATCTTCGACACATGGTCGCCGTGCGACATCCAGACCTGTTCCTGCGCTTGCGGTCCAGCCTCGGGCGGGAACCAACCTGCAAGGAAGGGGTGGGTCAGATCGGTCGGGGTGACGAAGGCCTTGCCGAACTCTGCCGTGCCATGCCCGCCTTCCACGTGGCCGCCAAGGCAATGCATCATCACCTGCTGGCCATAGCAGATGCCAAGGATCGGAACGCCCAGATCGAACACTCCCGCCGGGGGCATCGGCGCATTTTCCCAATAGACGCTGGCCGGGCCACCAGAGAAGATCACCGCTTTCGGGGCGAAGGCCTGAAGAAACGCGTCATCCACGCGGTTGTAGGGGTGGATTTCGCAATAGACGTTCAGCTCTCGCAGGCGGCGCGCGATCAGCTGCGTCACCTGGGACCCGAAGTCGATGATCAGAAGGCGGTCATGTGTCTGGCTCATGCGCCCGATTAGGCCGGGACGCGCTGAAGTGCAAGATATCCCGCGCGCGGGGAATGTCGTTTGCGACGAAGCGACATGTCGGTTTTGGCAGACATGCGGCGGTTTCGGGGGGCGCGTCCCGCACGATTGGCGGCATAAGGACGGCAATCATCTTCCGGAGGCAGACATGAACGACGTTGCAGGGCGCAGGGCGCGCAGTGGTGGGGGCGCCAGCCGTCGGGCGGAACGCACCGCAGTCAGCTTCGAGACCGCGCGCTTCATCCAGCGCAACATCCCGAACTTCGAGATCCTGAATGAAGAGGCGCTGCAGATCATCGAAGCCAATGCCGAAACGGTGCTGGAAGAGATCGGCGTCAATTTCGTGGACAATCCGCCGGCTCTGGCCCGTTGGCGCGATGCAGGCGCGGATGTCAGGGGCGAGCGGGTGCATATCCCCCGTGGTCTGGCCCGCAAGCTCTGCTCGACCGCACCGAAGACCTTCACCCAACACGCCCGCAACCCCGAGCGGAACGTCGACATCGGCGGCCGCAGCCTCGTGCTGGCCCCGGTCTACGGCCCGCCCTTCGTCCGCGACATGGAAGGTGGCCGCCGCTATGCCACGCTGGAGGATTTCCAGAACTTCGTGAAGCTGGGCTACATGTCGAAATGGCTCCACCATTCTGGCGGCACGGTGTGCGAGCCGACGGATGTGCCGGTAAACAAGCGCCACCTCGACATGCTTCTGGCGCACATGACTTTGTCGGACAAGCCCTACATGGGGTCTGTCACCGAACCCAGCCGGGCTGCGGATTCGGTAGCAATGTCGAAGATCCTGTTTGGCGATGCTTTCGTCGACCAGAACACGGTGATGACCAGCCTCATCAACATCAACTCGCCGATGACCTTCGACGGGATCATGATGGGCGCGCTGGAGGTCTATGCGGAAGCGAACCAGGCCTCGATCGTGTCGCCCTTCATCGTCGGCGGCGCGATGGCACCTGTGACGGTGGCCGGGACGTTGACGCAGGTGCTGGCCGAGATTCTTGCAGGTGTTGCGTACAGCCAACTGGTCCGTCCCGGCTCGCCCGTGATTGCGGGCGCGTTCGTCACCAGCATCGACATGAATTCGGGTGCACCAACGTTCGGCACACCGGAAGCTTCCCACATCACCTACGGCGCGGGACAACTGGTGCGGAGGTTGGGGCTGCCCTACCGGTCGGGCGGGTCGTTCTGCGGGTCCAAGCTGCCAGACGCGCAGGCGGCCTATGAGACCGCGAACAGCCTGAACATGGCGCTTCTGGCGGGGGTGAACTTCATGCTGCACGCCTGCGGCTGGCTGGAAGGTGGCCTCGTCAGCTCATACGAGAAATTCGTGATGGACGCCGACCAGCTTGGCACTCTGCATCACCTCGCGCAGGGCGTGATGATCGACACAAACGGTCAGGCGATGGACGCGATCCGCGAAGTGGGCCCCGGTGGTCACTATCTGGGCTGCGAACACACCCAGGCGAACTTCAAGTCGGCGTTCTGGCGGTCGGACCTGCTGGACTACAAGCCCTTCGAGACCTGGGCCGAAGAAGGCGCGCGCGATACCCAGTCTCTTGCCGCGGAAAAGGTCAAGAAACAGCTGGCTGACTATCAGGCCCCCGAGATGGACCCTGGCACCCGTGAGGCACTGGAGGCATTCGTTGCCACCCGCAAAGCCGGGATGCCGGACGCCTTCATCTAAGTCCGCAAACCAGCGACACGACAAAGGGGCGGTGCAAACCGCCCCTTTTTGCATGCCCGGCCGCTGTGTCAGGCGATGGTTCCGCGCCGCAGGAACTGCGCTTCGGCCAGCAGTGCGATCAGCACCTCGATATGGCGGGCTACCGAATAGGCCGCGTCACCGGCAAGGCGCGTCGCTTCCAGTTTGGCCTCTACCGTCATCAGCGAGGTGACAGTGTCCTCGGGTGAGGCTGTGCCCGCGACATAGCGGCGAAGGTCACGTTCGCGGCGGTATTCGCCAAGACCGAAGCGCGCGGCGCGCATCAGAAGGCGGGGGCGGCGCAATGAGGCAAGCATGGTGCGGCAGTCGGTCATGGGGTCCTCCATTCATGGATGTAGGCATCCTTACCAAATACAACCTGGCGTTGCGTTCGCATCGGTTCGACCGCGCGCTGGTTACCAAAGAGTTTAAGTTTTTCATCGAATTGTCGGGGAAGAACGAAAGCTTAACGATCAGGTAACCAATTCCACCCAAGGTTGCAAAAGTCCAAGGCTGGACTTATGGCAGCCCGGGTGTGGACAAGTACGGGACGACTGAATTGCCAGAATTGACTGTTGCCAGCTTGCCAGACTGGCTACCCCAAGCCGTGCGTCATTACCTCGACCATACCGAAGAGGGCACATCGCTGAGGGAGCTGGCGCGGCGCGAAGGTCTGCATGCCTCAACCATCCTGCGGCAGGTCCGAAGGTTTGAAAACCGACGGGAAGACCCGCTGATGGATGAGGCATTGTCAGCCCTGTCCCAGCATGCCCTCCGCCACTCCGATGACCCAGCCCGAAAGGATGACCAGCCGATGTCTGTCCACCCGCGCCAGCCAAAGCCCGGCGACCAGCGTGAAATCTGCGATGAACAGGCGCTTCTGCGCGAGGGGATGCGCGTCTTGCGGCGTCTGGCCGAACCCAGTGCCGTAATGGCCATCGCGCCCGATCTGGACAAGGCGGTGGTGATCCGCGACCTGCCGGATGGCAAAAGCCTGCGGACGGCGGTTTTGGAACGGTCCGTCGCCCATGCCTTTGCGCTGAAAGACTGGGTGACTTGCCGCAAGCCGGGCCGGATTTCGACCTACGAGATCACGTCGGCAGGGCGGTCGGCGCTGAAGCGGATGGTGGACGAAGAAGACCGCCGCCGTCAGGGCATGGCCGAAGCCGCGACCCCCTTTGGTGATCAGCACCGCGTCTGGGCTGAGCGCGATGTGATGGATGACGCAGGCCCGCGTCGGGTGCGCTACAATCTGGCGGAAAGCCCGGTGGCGCTTCTGGGGCGCCGCCGTGACCGTGATGGCAAGCCATTCCTGGAGCCGGAACTTGTGGC
>JANMGI010000277.1:0-1805 GCA_031374565.1 Paracoccaceae bacterium
GGCACCGCCCACGCGCTGGAGGGCAACATCACCGTGTCCGCCCAGGCCGCCGCCTTCATGGCGCAACTTCTGGGCCTCAAAGACGCCGCCGCCCTCAGCACCCTTGCCCAGACCGTCCCGGACACACGGGGCGTCACCTTCGTCCCCGCCCTTGCAGGCCTTGGCGCCCCGCACTGGAATGACGCCGCCCGTGGCACCATCGCGGGCATGACCCACGCCACGACCCCCGCCCACTTCGCCCGCGCCACGTTCGAGGCCATCGCCCACCAGATCGCCGACGTCCTCGACGCGATGCAGGCCGACATCGGCCAACCGCTCGCCCTCCTCAGCGCCGATGGCGGGGCGTCTGGCAACGCCTTTCTGATGCAGTTGCAAGCCGACCTTATCGGTTGTCCGGTTCAGCCCGCCAAGGTCGAGGAAACCGGCGCAATGGGTGTTGCGGGCATGGCTATGGCCGCCCTGGGATGCACCCTGCCCAACCCGCCCGCCACGACCCCACATACGCCGCGCATGAAACAAGACGCCCGTGCGCAGTCACGCCAACACTGGGCAGCGGCAGTCCTCCAGGCAAAGGGCCCGCCCCGCCCCTGACCTGATCGCCTCGGCAATCCCGACATTGATTCCCGACATTTCAACGCGTAGCGTCAAGGCATGATCACGCAGAAGATGAAATACGCCTTGAAGGCACTTCTTGTCCTGGCCGACGAAGCCGCTCAGGAACTGCCTCAGGCCTTGACCATCGAAATGATCGCCAAGCGCTCTGGCACCCCCAAACGGTTCCTTGAGCACATCCTGCTGGAGGTGCGCAACGCGGGCGTGATCGCCTCGATCCGGGGGCGCTCGGGCGGCTACAGCCTGATCAAGAAACCCTCCGACATTTCGATCTCAGAGCTTCTGCGCACCATCGACGGCCCCATCGCCCCCCTGCCCTGCCTCTCGCGCCGGGCCTACCAGCGCTGCGAGGATTGCACGGATGAGGCCACCTGCCGCATCCGCAAGGTCTTTGCCGAAGTCTTCTGGTCCTACCTTCTGATCATCGACTCGCTGACGCTGGAAGACATGCTTCGGTCGGGCGCGGTGACCAGTCAGGTCATGGGCGCGGCGCAGTAGCCGCAAATTCCACAGAACGCGCCGGGGCAACGCGACATCCAAGACACGACGGGCCTGACCACCGACAGCGTCACCCATCACCAGGATGAGGCGATGGAACGCGCCGACCTCATGGTTGCCAGGTACGGATCGACTTCTGGGCCAAGATCGAACAGATCGTCAAACCGCAAGACATCCGCGCCAAACCCGCGACCCGGTTCGCGCGCAAGTTCATCGGGGCGTGATCAGGCGCAGGGCTATTCCGGAAGGCGAACGCAGGGTATCTCCAGCTGGTTCACCACGAGGACCGACGCCACGATTTCCGGCTCAACACCGGGCTTGGCCACTTCGGCAGTGCGCAAACCCTCTTCGGAGATCCCGAACATCACGATCACCCGCGACCCGCTTGCCGGGTTCCGAAAGCCAAGCAGAACCGATGACTCGGGCTTTCCCGCCTTCGTGTCCACAGCGCACCTACCTGTCCCCGAAACCTGAAGCAGACTGATCCGCTTCCCAAGGGCAAATACAGCCTCCCGGTTCGGGACAGTCAGATCGCCCGCTTCCGCTGCGCCGGCCTCTTTGGACACGCGATCCGCCATGCTCATCGAAATCGAAATATTGTCGCTGGCAGCATCACGAATCCACAAGGACCGAAGCCCGTAGTCACGGAACACGCACTCCTGCAGGCCGCCGCTTTCCTTGCCTGGCAAATTGGT
>JANMGI010000289.1:0-4276 GCA_031374565.1 Paracoccaceae bacterium
GCCGTCCGCGCCCACACCCTGGACGGCGAGCCTCGTGGCCCCGGCCCGCGCGATGTCCTTTGCCAGCACATCCTCGCCACCGCCTGCGCCGGACCCTTCGATGCGGGCGACCTTTACCGCGAAGTCACCACCGCCGGCCCCTATGCTCTTCTGACGCAAGCAGAATTCGACGCCTGCCTCGATTTCGTCGCGACCGGAGGCTACGCGCTCAAGGCTTATGACCGCTGGCAACGCCTGAAGCAGACCACCGGCAAATGGCACCTGCGCGACCCCCGCGCCGCCGCCCTGATCCGCCAGAACCTCGGCACGATCATCGACATCGAAACGCTGAAAGTCCGCCTGAAAAACCAGTTCGGCGGCACCCCCCTGGGCGAGGTCGAAGAAAGCTTCGCCGCCACCCTCACCCCCGGCGACACTTTCCTGATCGGCGGCCAGATCGTCCGCTACGAAGGCCTGCGCGAGATGACTGTCGAGGTCTCCAAAACCCCCGGCCGCGACCCCAAGGTCGCCGTCTTCAACGGCACCAAGTTCGCCACTTCGACCCTCCTCGCCGACCGGATTCTCGAAATCTTCCAAGCGGATACCTGGCCCGACCTCCCCGCCCACACCGCCTGGTGGCTGGCCAAACAGCGTGAGGTTTCCCGCCTCCCCGACCCCCATTCGCTCCTCCTGGAATCCTTCCCCCACGACGGCCGCGAACACCTTGTCGTCTACGGCTTTGCAGGCCGAAACGCCCAGCAGACCCTCGGCCTTCTCGTGACGAAACAGATGGAATCCCAAGGGCTTGCTCCCCTCGGCTTCGTCGCCACTGACTACGCCACCCTGATCTGGGGCCTCGATCCCGTTACCGACCCGGCCCCCCTGTTCGACCTCGAAACCCTGCGCGACGGCCTCGACACCTGGCTCTCCGGCAACGCGGTGATGAAGCGCACCTTCCGCACCACCGCCATCATCGCGGGCCTCATCGAACGCTCCCACCAGGGCCGCCGCAAGACCGGGCGGCAGGCAACCTTCTCCACCGACATCCTTTACGACACGCTGCGAAAATACGACCCCGACCACCTCCTCCTCCAGATCACCCGGGAAGAGGCGATGCGCGGCCTGATCGACTTCTCCCGGATCGAGGCCATGCTTGCCCGCACCGGCAAGCACATCGACCTCCGTCGCCTGACCCGCGTCACTCCCCTCGCCGCTCCGCTCTTTTTCGAACCCGGTCGCATCCCCGTCCACGGCGAAGGCCGCGACCGCCTTGCAAGCTCGCAGGCGCAGGCCCTGATGGAGGCCGCGGGCCTTGCCTGAAGCGATTGCTCTTTCTGAAATACTCCCGCCGGAGGCTCCACCCTTGCCACCGCTCCGCAGCCAGTGCAAATCTCACGCCATGCATCACGCGCTTTTTTTCCACGGCGAAACGCTGCATCTTCTGCCCTCCGGCGGCCTTTACTGGCCAGCGCGAAAGACCCTCACCGTTTCCGACCTGCACCTTGGCAAATCCGAACGCCTCGCCCGTCGCGGCGGCTCCCTCCTGCCCCCCTACGAGACTCAGGCGACGCTGGAAAAACTTGACCGCGACCTTGAAGCCACCGGCGCCGAAACCGTGATCTGCCTTGGTGACAGCTTCGACGATCTTGCCGCCGTCCAGGGCATCACCGAATCCTCCCGCCTCTGGCTTGCCCGCCTCATGGCCGGGCGCGATTGGACATGGATCACCGGCAATCATGATCCCGGCCCGATCGAGATCGGCGGCACCCACCGTGCAGAAGTTCACCTTCCGCCCTACACGTTCCGCCACATCGCCGAACCGTTGGAAAGGGCCGAGATTTCGGGCCATTATCATCCGAAGGCCCGCCTTGCCGGCCTGTCGAAACCCTGTTTTCTTGCCGACGGAAACCGCCTGATCATGCCAGCCTATGGCACCTATACCGGCGGGCTTCGCAGCCATGACGCAGTGCTCACCGCACTGATGGCCAAGGACGCGCTCGCGATCCTGACCGGCCCGCGCGCCCTTGCGATTCCAATGCCAAGATAACGTGGGCGAATTGTCCACCCTACCTCGCTCGCGCCCCTTTGCAGGGTGGGCAATCTGCCCACGCTTTAAGCCGTCAGCCCCTCCGGCTCCGCCAGCCCGTTGGCCCGGCAGCAGGCCGTCACCGTGTTGGCCAGCAGACAGGCAATCGTCATCGGCCCCACCCCGCCCGGCACCGGCGTGATCGCCCCCGCAACCGCCGCCGCACTGGCATAGTGCACGTCGCCGACCAGCTTGACCTTGCCGTCCCGCTCCACCCGGTTGATGCCGACATCGATCACCGTCGCCCCCGGCCGCACCATGTCGCCGGTAATCATCTCGGGCCGCCCGACCGCTGCCACAAGGATATCGGCGCGGCGGCAAACCTCAGCGAGGTCCTTCGTTCGGGAATGAGCAATCGTCACAGTGCAGCTGTCGCCCAGCAAAAGCTGCGCCATGGGCTTGCCGACGATGTTCGACCGACCGACCACCACGGCGTTCAGGCCAGCGAGCTTTCCATGATGATCCCGCAGCATCATCAGGCACCCAAGCGGCGTGCAGGGCACCATCGACTTCTGCCCGGTCCCCAGCAAGCCAACGTTCGAAATATGAAAACCGTCAACGTCCTTGGCTGGGTCGATCCGGTTGATCACCAACTCCGAGTTCAAATGCCCCGGCAGCGGCAATTGAACCAGAATTCCGTGCACCTTAGGGTCCGCGTTCAACTGATCGATCAGCGCCAGCAGGTCCGCCTCCCCCGTTTCCGCCAAGCGACGATGTTCGAAAGATGCCATTCCGACCTCGACGGTCGAGGCATGCTTGTTGCGCACATAAACCTGAGACGCCGGGTCTTCGCCCACCAGTACAACGGCCAGCCCCGGCGTCAGCCCATGCTCCTCGCGCAGCCGCGCCACATGCTCTGCCACCTTCGCCCGCACCCGTGCCGCAAAGGCCTTGCCGTCGATCACCTTGGCCGTCATGTCATCCCTTCCGCAAACTGTCCGGCCCCAACCGGCTCTCTTCCCGCGCAATCGACCAGTCGATCAGCCGCCGCCACAGCTTTTCCACCAGCTCGGGCGGCAGCCCGTAAGTTTCGGCGTGGCGGCGGACGTTGCTGACCACTTCTTCAACCCGGCTCCCGATCCGCGCCGGCATGTCGACCTCGGCCTTGATCTCGGCAGCGCGGTCGATATAGCCCGCCCGCTCTGCGAAGAGCCGGACGAGGTCTTCGTCCAGCCGGTCGATCTCGGCCCGGATCTGGGCCATCGTTGTGCAGTCGGCGGGCTTTGGCATCAAAATCTCCCTCGGCAAGGCCCCCCCGAGATAAGGGGAAGGCCCACAAAGGGCAATGCGACCTCTTAGAACAGGCCTTCGACGTTGCCCTGATCGTTCAGCCGGATCACCTCGGCTGACGGCACCTTGGGCAGGCCCGGCATCGTCATGATTTCCCCGCAGATCGCGACGATGAAGCCCGCCCCGGCGCTAAGCCGCACTTCCCGCACCGGAACCGTGTGCCCGGTCGGTGCACCGCGCACCGTCGGATCGGTGGTGAAGGAGTACTGGGTCTTTGCCACACAGATCGGCAGGTGACCATAGCCGGCGGCTTCCCAGGTCTTCAGCTGATCGCGGATCGACTTGTCGGCGATCACATCATCGGCGTGGTAGATCCGCTTGGCGATGGTCTGCAGCTTCTGGAACAGCGGCATCTCGTCGGGATACAGCGGTGCAAAATTCGCGGCTCCCGACTCGGCCATCTGGACGACCTTTTTCGCAAGTTCCTCAATCCCTGCCGACCCCAGCGCCCAGTGCTTGCACAGGATCGCCTCGGCGCCCTGCTCGGCGACGTATGCCTTCACCGCAGCAATTTCCGCATCGGTGTCGCTGTAGAAATGGTTGATCGCGACCACAACCGGCACGCCAAAGCCTTTGACGTTGCCGATATGGCGGCCAAGGTTCGGGCAGCCCTTCTTGACCGCTTCAACATTCTCGGCCCCAAGGTCGGCCTTCGCCACCCCGCCGTTCATCTTCATCGCGCGGACTGTGGCGACGATCACGGCAGCGGAGGGTTTCAGCCCGGCCTTCCGGCACTTGATGTCGAAGAACTTCTCGGCCCCAAGGTCGGCCCCGAAGCCAGCTTCGGTCACCACATACTCGCCCAGCTTCAGCGCCGTCTTCGTCGCGATCACAGAATTGCAGCCATGCGCGATGTTGGCGAAGGGCCCGCCATGCACGAAGGCCGGGTTGTTCTCCAGCGTCTGCACGATGTTCGGCTGC
>JANMGI010000320.1:0-5399 GCA_031374565.1 Paracoccaceae bacterium
CCTGAACCACCGGGAATGTCGCGATGCAAGGCTCTGCCAACCTCAACCTGATGATCAAGGCCGCCCGCAAGGCCGGGCGGAGCCTGGTAAAGGACTTCCGCGAGGTGGAGAACCTTCAGGTCTCGACCAAGGGTCCGGGCGACTTTGTCTCGAAGGCCGACCGTGAGGCCGAGCGGATGATCAAGGAGGAACTCCTTGGCGGCCGTCCGACCTATGGCTGGATCGGTGAGGAAACCGGGGCGACAGCAGGTGCCGACCCGACCCGGCGCTGGATCGTCGATCCCTTGGACGGAACCACGAACTTCCTGCACGGGATGCCGCATTGGGCCGTGTCGATCGCGCTGGAGCACAAGGGCGAGATCGTCTCGGCAGTCGTCTACGACCCGGCCAAGGATGAGATGTTCTGGGCGGAAAAGGGCGCGGGCTGCTGGCTGAACGACAACCGCCGCCTGCGGGTGTCCGGCCGTCGGGCTATGCACGAGGCGGTCTTTGCGACCGGAGTGCCCTTCGGGGCCAAGACGACCCTGCCCGCAATGTTGAAGGACCTCGGTCGCCTGATGCCCGCCTGCGCCGGTGTCCGCCGCTGGGGGGCTGCGTCGCTGGACCTCGCCTATGTCGCGGCAGGCCGTTTCGATGGCTACTGGGAGCGTGAGTTGTCCGTCTGGGACATCGCCGCCGGGGTGCTGCTGGTCAAGGAAGCGGGCGGTCTGGTTGAGGGCTTGCGCGAAGGGACGGACCCATTGGATGGGGCCCTGATCGCGGCAAACGACGGGCTCTTCAAGGCGATGGCTGGCACGATCCGGGCCTGAGGGCCGCCGATTTCTTAGAAGAAATCTGACTGGAGCCTTTGAAGGCTCCGCGCCAGAGTTTTCGAAAACTCCGGTGCCCGACGTGTCACCCCCGCTGCAACTTCACCGGCTCGCTTCGCGCCAGCCGCAGGAAATGCGCCATGTAGGGTTTGGCTGCATCCTCTTCCCGCGTCGCTGCATACATCCGCTTCGTCACCACCTCTGGCCCCAAAGGCCGCGTGATGTAATCCGCGTTGGTCTTCACCTCGCGCATCACCCAATCCGGCAGCACCGCCACCCCCCGGTTCGATCCGACCAGCATCAGGATCACCGCCGTCAATTCCGCCGTCCGCTGCGCGCGGGGCTCGACCTTGGCCGGGGTCAGCACTTCACTGAAGATGTCCAGCTTGTCGCGACTGACCGGGTAAGTGATCAGCACCTGATCGCGGAAATCCTCTGCCGTAATGAAATCCTTGGCCGCCAGGGGGTTCTGGGCAGACCCCACAAACGTCGGGTGATAGTCGAAGAGGGGGTTGAACACGATCCCCGGAGGCGGCTCCCGGTCAGAGGAGATGACCAGATCCACATCCTCGCGGTTTAGTGCGGGCAGCGCCTCGAAAGCGAGGCCAGCGCGGATATCGACGTCGATCTCGGGCCAGGCGTGGCGGAACATCTCCAGCACCGGGAACAGCCAGTCAAAACAGGCGTGGCATTCGATGGCGATATGCAGCCGCCCCGTCCGCCCTGCCCGCAAGGCTCGGAACTCCTCCTCCATCGCGTCGATCTCGGGCAGGATGCGTTCGGCAGCCCGCAGCATCCGCACCCCCGCCGCCGACAGGCGCATTGGTTTGGACCGCCGCACAAAAAGCTCCATCCCCGCCTGAGCCTCCAGCCCCGCTACCTGATGCGACAGCGCCGATTGCGTCATGTTCAGGACGTCCGCGGCCCGCTGAAGGCCCCCGGCTTGCTGAATCGCGCGGATCGTCCGCAGGTGGCGCAACTCGATGTACATGAACCAGCCTCATGAAGATGGTGAGAATTATGAATTGGTCTCACATGCCGCGATCTGCGACAAGGGGGCAACGAAGGAGAACGCCATGACCACCCCCCGCATCAGCTTTGAGTTCTTCCCGCCGCAGTCGCTGGACGCCTCGTTCCGCCTGTGGGAAACGGTGCAGACGCTGGCCCCGATGCAACCCTCTTTCGTGTCAGTCACATACGGCGCGGGCGGCACCACCCGGACACTGACGCATGAGGCGGTCTCGACCATTCACCGCAATTATGGCCTGCCTGTCGCAGCCCATTTGACCTGTGTGGACGCCACGAAAACCGAGACCCTCGCCATTGCCGAGGCCTATGCCGCCGCCGGTGTCACCGAAATCGTGGCGCTGCGCGGTGACGCCCCCAAAGGCGCGCAACGTTTCGTTCCGCACCCCCTCGGCTTTGCCAACGCGGTGGAGCTGGTGGAAAAGCTGGCGAAAACCGGCAAGTTCAAGATCCGTGTCGGGGCCTATCCCGAACCGCACCCCGACGCTGCCGACAGCACCGCCGACGTGACCTGGCTGAAGCGCAAGATCGACGCTGGTGCCTCCAGCGCCATCACGCAGTTCTTCTTCGACGCCGACACCTTCTTTCGCTTCCGCGATGCCTGCGCGCGCGCCGGGATCACTGCCCCGATCATCCCCGGCATCCTGCCGATCACCAGCTGGGCAGGCGCAAAACGCTTCGCCGACCGCTGCGGCACGAAGGTTCCGTCGAAGCTGGACGAAGCCTTCACCACCGCCGCCCGCGATGGGCGTGAAGACCTGCTGGCGCTGGCCCAATGCACCGCACTTTGTGACAAACTGATCCAGGGCGGGGTCGAAGACCTGCATTTCTACACCCTGAACCGCCCGCACCTGACCCGCGAAGTGACCCGCGCGCTTGGCATCCTGCCCCAGGTCGCACTGGAGAAAGTCGCCTGACATCAGCCCCTTACCGGGCAACCGTCGTCTCCCTGGGCGGCTTTCTGACCTGTCCCCAGCAGGTGCCCGGAAAGCCGCCAATTTTTTGTCCGTTGCCGCTTCGGGCATATCGGCTAATCTCGCCACAACCTTGCCCGCGGGACACCCATGCCGAAACTTGTCACCCTTCTGAACGGCCCGAACCTCAACCTCCTTGGCCTCCGCCAGCCCGAAATCTACGGGCATGAGACCCTGGACGATGTCGTGGCCCGTGTCGCCGACCTGGCCGAAGAGCTTGGCCTGACCGTTCGCGCCCTGCAATCGAACCACGAAGGCCAGCTTGTCGACTGGATCCATGAGGCGCGGGGCACGTCGGCGGCGATCCTCATCAACCCCGGTGCCTATTCCCACACCTCGGTTGCAATCCTTGACGCGTTGAACGCCTTCGACGGCCCGGTGCTGGAGGTGCATATCTCCAACATCCACAAGCGTGAGGCGTTCCGCCACCATTCCCACGTCTCCGCCCGCGCTGACGCGGTGATCGCGGGCTGCGGGACCGACGGCTACCTTCTGGCGCTGCGCCGGATCGCCACGCTTCTGAAGGCATGACCGAAAGCTTCCGCTGGCACCCCAGGGCCCGCCTGTTCGACAGTGCGGGGGGGGCGGTTCCTGCCGGTGGCCCCGCACCCCCATCCCCTCCCCACGGGGGGGAGGGGAGGCGTCCCGCGCCAGCGGCAGGCGTAATCCTTCCCGACAGCCCGCAAGGTCTCGCCGCAGCCATCGGCCATCCCGCCTTCCGCATCGGCGCGCCCGACCAGCCACCGCCTGACCTGCACGATCAACCGGTGCTGGAAACCCTCACCTCCGGCTCCACCGGCCAGCCCCGCCGCATCCGGCGCACTCAAGCCTCCTGGACCGCCAGCTTCGCCGTCAACGCGACGCTTGGCATCGGCCCCGACGGGCGCGCAGCCACCCTTGGCCGACTGATCCACTCCCTCTCGCTTTACGGTGCCATCGAGGGCCTGCACCTTGGCGCGGAAGTCCACCTCCTCGCCGATCTTCGCCCCGACCGCCAGCGCGCGGCGCTGGGCGATCGCAGGATCACCCACCTTTACGCCACCCCTGCCCAGCTGCGCCTCATCCTCGGCCCCGTCGCACTCCCCGATCTTGACCTCATCCTCGTCGGCGGCTCCAAACTTGACTCCGCTCTCCGCGCGGCCCTTACCACGCTCGCTCCGAACGCCAGACTCCGCGAGTTCTATGGTGCTGCCGAGACCAGCTTCATCACCCTCGCCGATGAGACCACCCCCGACACCTCAGTCGGCCGCCCCTATCCCGGCGTCGACCTCCACCTCGATCCCGGAGGCGAAGTCTGGGTCCGCAGCCCCTACCTGTTTCTCGATTATGCCGTTCACATTGGTCCAAATATCACCGCGCGGCGCGCACGTTCCGAGCCGGTTGCGCGTCCTTCACGCGCAGAGGCGAGACAAAAGGAATGCGCGTCAGCGCTCGATTCTCCTCCCGCCGCCACCCGCTGGCGCGACGGCTGGCTGTCTGTCGGAGAGATCGGTGACGTCAAAGCTGGCTGCCTCTATCTGAAAGGCCGCGCTGGCCGCATGGTCACCATCGCAGATCAGAACGTCTTCCCCGAGGAAATGGAGGCACTCCTCCTCACCCTTCCCGGAATCACCCAGGCCGCTGTCCTGCCTGTTCCGGACGGAAAACGCGGTCACGTCCTTGTCGCCGTCCTGCAAGGCGATCCGTCCGGCGAAGCCGTCATCCTTGCCCGCCTGCGACGTGACCTTGGCCCGCTGAAATCCCCCAAGTCCCTGATCTGGAAACAGGATTGGCCAACGCTCCCCTCCGGCAAGACAGACCTCAAGGCGCTGGAGGCTTCCCTTTGGCCCGCCTGATCGCCGCCCGCCGCACTGCCGTCGTCCCCCGCAACGGGGCTTTTGCCCGGCTGTCGCTGGAAGATCTCGCCGCCCCGGTTATCCTTGCCTGCCTCGCCGATGCCGGGATCGACCCTGCGCAGGTCGACGAGGTGATCCTGTCGAACGCTCTTGGGGCCGGGGGCAATCCGGCCCGTCGCGCGGCGCTTGCCGCCGGTCTGCCCTTCAGCGTGGCTGGCCTGACCACCGACCGGCAATGCGCGGGTGGCCTTGATGCCCTCCTGCTGGCGAAGGCTTTGGTCGACAGCGGTGCCGCCGACATCATCCTTGCCGGGGGTGTCGAAAGCTACTCCCGCCGCCCGCTTCGGCTGCGGACCGACCCGGATGGTGGCCCGCCTTTGCCCTACGACCAGGCCCCCTTTACCCCCTGGCCCGACCGCGACCCCGACATGACCGCCGCCGCCGAAGCTCTCGCCCGCCGCCTCATGATCCCCCGAGACCGGCAAGAAGCTTGGGCCGCTGCAAGCCACGCCAAGGCTCTGGCCTCTGACCTCACGTCCGAGATTGTCGCCCTGAACGGCATCACTCGTGATGCCTTCCCCCGCATCCTGACGCCCAAACTCATCGCCCGCGCGCCAGTTCTAACCGGCAGTATCACTGCCGCCACGGCAGCCGTGGCAGCCGATGCCGCTGCGGTTTGCCTTGTCGTGTCGGACCGGATCGCAAGGGGTCTGGGCCTTGCCCTTCTGGCCGGGGTCACGCTTGGCGGCAACCCG
>JANMGI010000047.1:0-9050 GCA_031374565.1 Paracoccaceae bacterium
GGGGACGCCAAGAAGGCGGGCAATGATGCGAACTGGCAGGGGTTGGGCGAAGGCGGTCAGCAGGTCGAAGTCGCCCGGAGGAAAAGCCTGCACCAGGTCTGTGGCAAGGGCTGCGATGTCCGGGGCAAGGCCCGCAATCCGACGCGAGGTGAAGGCGCGCAGGACAAGGTTGCGCAATCGGGTGTGGCGCGGTGGTTCCAGCTCCAGCATCGAATGCGCCTCGACCGCGTAGAAGGGGGCGAGATGCGGTGGAATGGTGGGGGGCAGGATCGGTTCGCGCCCAAAGCGACGGTCGCGGAAGATGGCATTCACTGCCGCCGCGTTGCCGGTGCAGGTCAGATCGTAGTCAGTCCAGCGAAAGAACGGGCCAGCGGCGCGGGCGCGTTCGTAGAAGGGGTAAGGGTCCTGCACGAAGGCAGGGTCGGTCGGGGACTGGCTCAGTGCGATCATCGTCTGCCCCCAGGGATCAGGCCCTGGGCGATGGCCGCGCCGGTCACCACGATCACGGCACCGAACGTCTGGGCCCAGTTCCAGGGGCCGCCCAGCAGGAAGACCATCAGCATGACATAGAACGGCACCGCATTCATGTGCATCGAGGCCGCACCAATGCCGATCCGCCCGACCGAGATGATCCACAGAAGTTGACTGAGCGCCATGGAGCCGATGCCGAAGATGGCCAGTCCGCCAAACTCACGCAGGCCGATGCTCTGCCAGTCAGGCCAGGCACCGCGCAGGATGCCGTCGCCCACCGCCGCGATGAGTGCCACCCCGGCACAGCCTGCGACCGTAATCGTGGTCCTGCCCAGCGGAGAAAGCTCGGGCAGCGCGCGGACCGTCTCACGCGACCCCCAAGTGTAGCACAGGACCGAGGCGAGTGCGGCGAGGATGCCGATGCCGAAATCAAGCTGGCCCTCGCTGCCCCTGACAGCAATGAGACCGCCCGCGACCGACAGCACCAGACCGATGGCCAATGCCTTGGTGAAGGGGCGTTTGTCGGCGACGCATTCCAGCACGATCCCGGCCACAGGCATGATCGCGGTGACAATGGCGACGGTGACCGGATCGTTGAACTTCAGCGCGATGATGACGAAGAACGAGGCAAGGCCCAAGGTCACGAACCCCACCCACGCCCCCATCAGCCAATTTGCTTGCCGGACTTCCTTCGCCCCATCCTGCGCCAGCCACAAAGGCAACAGGACCAGCGCCGCCAGCGTGGTGCGGGCGGCGGTCAGCGCCACGGGCGGCATGTGGGGAATGATCAGGCTGGCGGCGGGCAGGCCTGCGGCCCAGACCACCATCGAAGTCAGACAGATCAGATTTGCGGTCAGAAGCGACCGGCGCGCGGAGGGGGAAATGGCTGTCATCGTCAGACCTTAGCGATGCCGCAGCCAGACGGCTGGCTTGTCCGCGACAGGCCTGCGTCGTCAGGCGGCGGAAAGTGCGGCGATGATCGCGCCGAAGTCAGTGGCCTTGAGGCTGGCCCCACCCACCAGCGCCCCATCGACATGCGGCACAGCGAAAATGTCGGCGGCATTCGAGGGCTTGACCGATCCGCCATACAAGATGCGGACGCCAGCGGCTTCCCCACCGATCAGGCCGCGCAGACGACCGCGCAGGAAGCTGTGCACCTCGGCAATCTCGGACAGGGTCGGGGTGCGGCCGGTGCCGATGGCCCAGACGGGTTCGTAGGCTACGACAAGGTTCGCGGCGGTCGCCCCCATCGGGATCGAACCGTCCACCTGGGTGCCGATCACGGCAAGGGTCTTGCCCGCATCATGTTCAGCCTCGGTCTCGCCGATGCAGACAATGGCAATCAGGCCTGCATCCACAACCGCTTCGGCCTTCGCGCGGACCAGAGCGTCCGTCTCACCGTGGTCTGTGCGGCGTTCCGAATGGCCCAGGATGACGTGGCTGGCGCCGGCGTCCTTCAGCATGGCGACCGAGATATCGCCGGTATGGGCACCCTGGGGCTTCGGGTGGCAGTCCTGAGCGCCGACGTGCAGGACGGTGTCCTTGGCTGCGTCTGCCATCTGAGCAATCAGCGTGGTGGGTGGGCAGAGAAGCATTTCGCAGACAGGGGCAGGGTGGGCGGCCACCAGAGCGGCAACCTCAGCCAGCGAGGCCTTGGTGCCATTCATCTTCCAGTTCCCAGCGGCGAGCTTCTTCATTGTGCAAATCCTTTTGCGCTTCCAGAGGCTGTATGTCGCTGATAAACGCGCCAGCCATCCTCTGGCTTTTTGGTGGTCGCCTGTCTTTCGACAAAACCGGAGTCCACTTTTGTCGGACAGGCTTTAGGCACGCCTAGCGTGTAAAGCAGGAAAGGAAAAGGCGGCAGATCGCGAACAATCCGTCGCGAAGATGGATCAGGCCGCGGGGCTGTCGCGGAATTTGATCGATTCGCCGCAACCGCAAGCCTCGACCACGTTCGGATTACGGAACTTGAAGCCGCTTTCTACAAGGCCGGTCTCGTAGTCGATTTCTGTGCCGATCAGGAACATCTGCGCCATCGGCGCGATCATCACCCGGGCACCGTCCTGTTCCACCACTTCGTCCAGCGGATTGACCGAGGACACGTATTCCATGGTGTATTCCATCCCCGCACATCCGCCCTTCTTGACGCCGATGCGCAAGCCCTGGCTGGTCTGACGCTGCATCAGTTGTGCGATCTGCTTGGTGGCAGAGGCGGTCAAAGTAACGGCGGCTTTGCCGGGAATGCCGAACATGGGATGGCTCCTTTGGCCTTAACTTAGGGGGTCACGAGGGAAATTCCAAGCGGTGGCAGCAAGGCAAGGCCCCAGAGGGTTGTATATGCGGCGATCAGGGCCCAGCCGAACGAGGCAAGCGTGCCGATGATCACGTATTCCGAAAGCCGCCGGTCGTCCTTAACTGCCCCGAAGCGCAGGATGGACTTTGCTGCGATCAGCAGGCCGACCCCCTGCGCCTGGCCAAACAGGACCAAAGCAAAGATCAGCCCGCGTTCAAGGTACCCGATGACGCGCCCTGCTCCGGGCAGGCTTTTGCTGGCATCGCCTTTGCCGAGGTGCGGGCTGAACGGCTCCATCAGGAGGCCGACGGCAAAACCGCCCGCACGGGTGGCAAGGATCAGGCCGGTGAGAAGGACCATCACTGCGGGCAGATGGGTGACGGGCAGGGGCGTTGCGCTGGACCACAGGCCGGTGCCAAGGATGCCGCTGTCGTCGCCGGTGATAACCGCACCGGGGGCCCAAAGACCCTGCGCCCAGAGGTCGGGGAGGATCAGGGTGAAGGCGATGAGGGTTATGAGGTGCAGGCCCTGGTCGATCAGGAATGGGGCGAGTCCCTTTGAGCTTTTCCAGGTGGCTGCAAGGACAAGTTTACCGACATCGATGCCGATGTGGATCAGGGCAAGGGCGAGCAGGGCCGGATGGACCGTTCCTGTGGCGGCGATTGCGGTGACGTATACGGCGACAAGATGCAGGCCCAGCGCCAGCGGGTTGCGCTTGTTGGTGGCCATCCAGTCGGTTTGGAATACGAAATCGGCAAGGGTGTGGGCGAAGAGGAGGGCGATGAAGGTTTCAGTCATGGGTATGCGGCTTCCATTCGTGACGGAGCATGGCATCGAGCGAGGTTTGAAGCGCGTGCCAGCCGGCACCACGAAGGCGCAACTGGACGGCTTGTCGAGTGATACCCAGTTGATGGGCAATTTCGGCCTGTGTCGGTTGCTTGATCGGGTCAATGGCAAGGGCGACGGCTTCGGCCTGCTCGGGGCTCCAGCGCGACGCAATCCAGACGGCAAGATCAAAGACGGAATGATGCCACTCGCGCAGGACAGTCCAGTTGGCGAGCGCGATGCGCTTATATCCGGGCATCGCGTCGAGCGCCGCGCCTGCAAGCTCAAACGCCTCGCCCCCTGCATCGGAAAGATCGGCAGTCCCAAGCCGCTCGACGGAGCCGAAGCCTATTGCCACCCGGGTCTCGGCGCCAATCTTCGCGGCCTTGAGGTTTGCAATAAGCAAGATCGTTGCATGCAGGGTGAGGCCGGGACGTTCAAGATAAAGCTGCCAGCCATCTCCCCGGAAGCGTGTGAAGCGCGGCTCTACACCGTCCCAGTCCCTGATCTGAAGCGCACTTTGGTTCAGGCACTGCAGTGCTGCATCGGTCACCGCCGATCCTAGCAGCGTTGAACCGACTATGTCGCCGCAAATGACTGAATGTATTACCATGCGCAAGCTATATAACTTGCAATTTAAAATGCAAGCCTCAATGATTGCTTTCCTAAAATGCAACCCTACAGGCTTGCGTCCTACATGAACCCCAGTTCCAGCCGCGCCTCGTCGGACATCATCTCCATGCCCCAGGGCGGGTCGAAGGTCATCTGGACGTCGACCTGCTTGACGCCAGCCAGCGGCTCGACCGCGTTGGCGACCCAGCCGGGCATTTCACCCGCCACCGGACAGCCGGGCGCGGTGAGGGTCATGGTGATCTGGACTTCGTTCTCACGGCCGATCTCGATCGTGTAGACGAGGCCGAGATCATAGATGTTCACCGGAATTTCGGGGTCAAAGACCGTCCGGCAGGCATCGACTATCTGCGGGTAAAGTGGATGGTCGGTGCTGGAGGGCTTTATGAGCGGTTGGCCCTCAGTCTGGCTGTCACTCTGGCCTACAGTCTGGTCCTGCATGTGTTCTACCCGCCGGCAAAGGTTGTTGACCGATTATATAGGGAATACCCCGGTCAAGGTCCAGTGCCGCCGGCCAAGGCGCCAGAAGCGTCAGAACGGGATCTCGTCGTCCATATCGGACCGCCCGCCACCGCCGCCACCGCCACCCCCACCGGAGCCGCCTCGACCGCCGCCCGAGGAGGAGCCGCCGCCATAGTTTCCGCTGCCACCCTGGCTGCCTTCGTCATAGCCGCCACGGTCATCGTAGCCGCCACCACCGCCGCCACCACCGCCACCCGAGCCGCCGTCACGACCGCCAAGCAGCGTCAGCTCACCCCGGAACTGGCGCAGGACAACCTCGGTCGTGTATTTGTCTGCGCCCGACTGATCCTGCCACTTCCGTGTCTCAAGCTGGCCTTCAATGTAAACCGTCGAGCCCTTCTTAAGGTACTGTTCGGCAATCTTGCCCAACGCTTCATTGAAGATCGCGACCGAATGCCATTCGGTCCGCTCTTTCCGTTCGCCCGACTGCTTGTCGCGCCAGGTTTCCGACGTGGCGATGCGCAGGTTCACCACCTTGCCGCCATTCGGAAAACTGCGCACTTCGGGATCACGGCCGAGGTTGCCGATGATGATGACCTTGTTGACCGACCCCGCCATGCGATTCTCCCTAACTGGTGTCCGGGGCAGCTTCGCCGCGGATGGTTAAGGAAACCTATACCGTGCTTCCGGCCCACTGCAACCAGCCTTCGGCGGGGTCCGGAATACCCGGCAAGACCCATCTGGAAAATCCGCGCGAAACGGCTATAGTCACCCCAAGCAGCACCGATGTGTGCGAATGGGACAGTGGGTTTCTGGATGCGGATCGTTGGCCAGTTTGCGGTTGCAGCCTTTCTGGCTGGTGTGCCGGTTTGCGCATCGGCGGAGGGGTTGAACCTGTCCGGGTCGACAAAATCGCGCACGGCGATCTTCAAGTCGCAGTCCGAACTGATCGACAAGAAGCTGAAGAAGCAATACTCCGGTTCGGTCAAGCTGACGCCCAAGTACAAGAAGGGCACCGAGGACACCGCCGACGCGGGCATCCCGTCCTATCGCGGCAGCTACAAGGGCGAATACCTTGAAGTCGCGAAGACCTTGGCGCGCAAGCACGGCGTGCCGGAGGATCTGTTCCTGCGGCTGGTGCAGCAGGAAAGTGGCTGGAATCCGGTTGCCGTGTCGGTCAAGGGCGCGACTGGCCTTGCGCAACTGATGCCCGAGACGGCAGAACACCTGGGCGTCGACATCAACGTCGCCGAGGAAAACCTGGAAGGTGGCGCGCGCTACCTTCGGATGATGTTCGACAAGTTCGGAACATGGGAGTTGGCCTTGGCGGCTTACAACGCAGGGCCTGCTGCGGTCGAACAGCACGACGGTATTCCGCCTTATGCCGAGACCGAAAACTACGTGAAGGCGATCCTGGGATAGGACGAAGGGAAGGTGGGGAGGAACCCCACCCTAAGCTCTGATCATTCCGCCGCGATCTTGATCACCGGCTCCATCGTTGCCAGCACTTCGGCGGACAGGTGGCACTTGACCTGATGGCCCCCCTCAAGCATCCGCACTGGCGGCATTTCGCGGTCGCACAGGCCTGCAGGCGCCACCTGGCTTTTCCAGCGGCAGCGTGTCTGGAACGGGCAGCCCGGTGGCGGGTTCATGGCGGACGGAATATCGCCTTCCAGCACAATGCGTTTGCGGATCACCCTTGTATCAGCAATCGGGACCGCCGACAGCAGCGCCTCGGTGTAGGGATGATAGGGCGGCGAGAAGACCTGGTCCGTCGTCCCCATCTCGACCACATGGCCAAGATACATCACCATCACCCGGTCCGCGAGGTAGCGCACTATGGAAAGGTCGTGGCTGATGAACAGAAGCGTTGTCTTGTTCTCGCGCTGGATGTCCATGAGAAGGTCGGTGACAGCCGCCTGGACCGACACGTCAAGCGCCGACACCGGTTCGTCGGCGACTACGACCTTCGCGCCGCCGGCAAACGCGCGGGCGATGCCGACGCGCTGCTTCTGGCCGCCAGAAAGCTGACGCGGCATCCGCTCGGCGAAGGCGCGAGGCAGCTTCACAAGGTCAAGAAGCTCCATCATCCGGTCGTGCCGTTCCGCGTCGGACTTGCCGTACTGGAATATTTCCAGCGCCCGGATGATCTGGCGACCCACCGTCATCGACGGGTTCAGGGTGTCGAACGGATTCTGGAACACCATCTGCACCTGGGACACGGTATCGGTGTTGCGCTTCTGGATCGGGGTCGACTGGACGTTTTCGTCAAAGAGCATGATCGAGCCGGAGGTCGCCGTCTCCAACCCCATCAAGACCTTGGCGAAGGTAGACTTGCCGCACCCGGATTCGCCCACGATGGCCAGGGTCTCACCCTCTCGCGCTTCGAACGACAGGGTCTCGTTGGCCTTCACCACCTTCTTTGCACCACCCCCGAAGGCACCACCTGAAATGGAGTAGTACTTCCGCAGATCCTCCATCTTCAGAACGACACGGCCGATTTCGGCTTTTTGCTTCACTTCGCGTGCGGCGGGCGGGGCGTTCCAGTCAACTTCCTGCCAGCGCAGGCAGCGGCTGTCGTGGCGGTCGTCGCCGGGGATGTGCGACATCGGGATGTCCGTCTCGTCGCAGCGACCTTTCTGGAAATAATCGCAGCGCGGGCCGAAGTTGCAGCCCTTGGGGCGTTCGTGGGGCAGGGGGAAGTTGCCGGGAATGCTGATCAGCGGCCGGGCGTTCTTGTCTGCACCGGGCAGCGGGATCGAACGGAAGAGCGCCTGGGTATAGGGATGACGCATCTTGTCGAAGACCTGGGTGACGTTCCCGGTCTCGACCGCTTCGCCAGAGTACATGACGCAGATCCGGTCACAGACATCCATGATCAGGCCAAGGTTGTGGCTGATGAACAGCATCGAGGTGCCGTATTTCTTGCCAAGCTCTTTCACCAGATCGACGATCCCGGCCTCGACCGTGACGTCAAGCGCGGTTGTCGGCTCGTCCAGGATCAGCAGCGCGGGCTTGGCCATCAGCGCCATCGCAATGACGATGCGCTGCTGCTGGCCGCCCGACAGCTGGTGCGGATAGGCGTTGATGATGCGATCGGGGTCGGGCAAGCGTACGTCGGCGACGATCTGGCGGGCAAGCTTCCAGGCTTCGGCTTTGGACATGCCGGAATGCAGCATCGGCACTTCTGCCAGTTGGGCCCCGACCTTCATCGCCGGGTTCAGCGACGCCATCGGTTCCTGATAGATCATCGCGATTTCAGAGCCGCGGATGTGGCGAAGTTCCTCGTCGTCCATCAGGGCAAGATCGCGGCCTTTGAACTTCATCGATCCGGCGACAATCTTGCCGGTCTTCCCAAGTTCACGCATGACGGCAAGCGCCACTGTGGACTTGCCGCAACCGGACTCGCCGACCAGACCCATCGACTCACCCGGCATGACGGTGCAGGAAAAGTCCATCACCGCGGGGATTTCGCGCAGGCGGGTGAAGAACGAGATCGACAGATGCTCGATTTCCAGGATCGGCTTCGAGGGATCCCAGGTGCTGGCGGTGTCGCTGGCAGAGGCTGTCATGGCATCAATCCTTCAGGCTTTCTTCGCGCAGACCGTCGGCAAGAAGGTTCAGGCCGAGGACAAGGCTCATGAGGGCAAGGGCAGGGGCCAAAGCGGGGTGGGGGAAGAGGTTCAGAAGCTTCCGACCGTCGTCAATCGTCGAACCCCAGTCCGGGCTGTCAGGCGACACGCCAAGTCCGAAGAAGCCGAGCGTGCCAAGGAGGATCGTGGTGTAGCCGATCCGCAGGCAGAAATCGACAATCAGCGGGCCACGGGCGTTGGGCAGGATTTCCCACAGCATGATGTACCACGCACCTTCGCCCCGGGTCTGACCGGCCGCCACATAGTCCCGCGCCTTGATGTCCATCACCAGACCGCGGACGATGCGGAACACACCGGGTGAGTTCACGAAGACAACCGACACGAACACGTTCAGCATGTTCGGCTCCATCGACCAGACGCCGAGGGGGTCCATGTTGAAGGCAAGCCCGGAATAGGCCCAGAGACCGATCACCAGCGTCACGCCGACATAAAGGTTCCTGCGCGGCGGGTTGGTGTAGTAGCGGCTGTTCCAGAGCGTGCAGAGGAAGATGATCGGAAAGATGAAGAGAAGTGCCGCCAGAACGATGGGAATTCCGGTGACGCGGATTTCGGGTGTGACGAGCAGGTAGAAGAGCAGGATCACCGGGAAGGCCAGCACAAGGTTGGCCAGGAACGAGATCACCGTGTCCAGCCTGCCCCCGAAATAGCCTGCGGGCAGGCCAAGGGTGATGCCGACCATGAAGGCGAACATCGTGGCGGCGGGGGCGATCTTCAGC
>JANMGI010000426.1:0-7184 GCA_031374565.1 Paracoccaceae bacterium
GACCTCGTCGGCATCTCGCTTTGCGTCGATGCGGGCAAAGCCGCCTACATCCCGCTTCAGCACACCACCGGCGGGGGCGACCTTTTCGGTGCTACCGCCCATGCCGAGGGCCAGCTTGACCTGACCGAAACCCTGAAGGCCCTGAAACCGATCCTCGAAGACCCAAGCGTCCTGAAGATCGGCCAGAACATGAAATATGACTGGAAGATCTTCGCTCGCCACGGCATCCGCATCACCCCTTTCGACGACACCATGCTGATGTCCTACGCGATGCACGCAGGCCTGCATAACCACGGCATGGACGAACTTTCCGACCGCTATCTGGGCCACCAGCCGATCCCGATCAAGACCCTGCTCGGCTCGGGCAAATCCCAGATCACCTTCGACAAGGTCGCCATCGACGAGGCGGTCAAATACGCCGCCGAAGACGCCGACGTGACGCTGCGCCTTTGGCAGGCGTTCAAGCCCCGCCTGCACCGCGCCAAGGTGACCACCGTCTACGAAACACTTGAACGCCCCCTTGTCCCGGTCCTTGCCGACATGGAAATGGCCGGGATCCAGGTAGACCGTGACACGCTGAACCGCATGTCGAACGCATTTGCGCAGAAACTGGTGCAGCTGGAGGAGGAAATCCACGAGATCGCCGGGGAAAAGTTCAACGTGGGCTCTCCAAAACAGCTGGGCGAGATCCTTTTCGACCGCCTGCAAATTCCGGGTGGCGAGAAGGGCAAGACCGGTGCCTACGCCACCGGCGCGGACATCCTGGAAGACATCACCACGCTGGAGGATCACCCGACCGGCGCGCAACTTGCAGCAAGAATCCTCGACTGGCGGCAGATCGCCAAGCTGAAATCCACCTATACCGACGCGCTGCAACTGGCGATCAACCCCGACACCGGCCGCGTCCACACCAGCTATTCCATCGCCGGGGCCACCACAGGGCGGCTGGCGTCAACCGACCCCAACCTGCAAAACATCCCCGTCCGCACCGAGGAAGGCCGCCGGATACGTGAGGCTTTCGTGGCCCCAAAAGGGCGCATCCTCGTGTCGCTCGACTACTCACAGATCGAACTGCGCATCCTTGCCCATATTGCCGACATCCCCGAACTCAGGAAAGCCTTCGAGGACGGGATCGACATCCATGCCCTGACCGCGTCCGAGATGTTCAACGTCCCCCTCGACCAGATGACCAGCGACATCCGCCGCAAGGCCAAGGCGATCAACTTCGGCGTCATCTACGGGATTTCAGGCTTCGGCCTCGCCCGCAACCTGCGCATCCCAAGGGCCGAGGCGCAGGGTTTTATCGACCGCTACTTCGAACGCTTCCCCGGCATCCGGGGCTACATGACCGACACTGTCAAATTCGCGCAAGCCAACGGTTTCGTGCAGACCCTCTTCGGTCGCCGCATCAACACGCCCGAAATCAACGCTCGCGGCCCCGGTGCCGGCTTCGCCAAACGCGCCGCGATCAACGCGCCCATTCAGGGCACCGCCGCCGACGTGATCCGCCGCGCGATGATCCGCATGCCAGCGGCGATCAAGGGCATCGACGCAAAGATGCTGCTGCAAGTGCACGACGAACTTCTCTTCGAGGTCAGCGAAGCCGACGCCGACCGCCTGATTCCCATCGCCAAAGAGGTGATGGAAACCGCTTCCTCTCCCGCCATCACCCTGAACGTCCACCTCGCAGTGGAGGCTGGGAAGGGCAAGAACTGGGCCGAGGCGCATTGAGCGAGGACCCGATCCCCTTTTCCACCCCCTCCGACTGGCGCGCTTGGCTGGCGGCCCACCATGCCAGCGCCCCCGAAGTCACCCTCAAGCTCTTCCACAAGGCCAGCGGCACCCCGTCGATCACCTGGGAAGAGGCCGTCATCGAGGCCCTCGCCTTCGGCTGGATCGACAGCATCAAGCGCCCCGGCGGCGCGGACCACTGGCATCAGCGCTTCAGCCCCAGAAAGCCCCGCTCGGCCTGGAGCCGGAAAAACCGCACCCATGTCGAAAAGCTGATCGCTGAGGGGCGGATGGCACCCGCAGGCTTGTTGCTGGTCAATGCGGCAAAGGCCGACGGCCGTTGGGACGCGGCCTATTCCACTGCCTCGCTGTCCGAACTGCCACCGTTCTTCGCCGACCTTCTTTCCGCCCATCCCCAAGCCGACGCATTTTTCAAAACCCTGAACGCCCGCAACCGCTTTGCGATCGCCTACCGCCTCAGATCTGCCAAGCGCCCCGAGACCCGCACAAAACGCGCCGAGGACATGCTTGCAATGCTGCTGCGCGCAGAAAAGATCCATCCATGATCCCCGACTGGCCCGCCCTGAAAGCCTTCGCCCTCTCGCTCAACCTCCCCGAAGTGACCACCGACCACCCCTGGGGCAACGAATGCCTCAAGGCCCATGGCAGGATGTGGTGCTGGTGGTCGCCATACGTCGACGCCGCTGTGTTCAAATGCGATCATGACGAACGCGAGATGCTGCTGGCCGCCGACCCGGACACCTTCACGCTTCACCCCCACTATACCCCGCACAACCTGATCCTTGTCCGTGCGGGCAAGATCGACGAAGGCTGGGCCAAGGCCCGCCTCCTTAACCAATGGCGCGCCGCCGCACCGAAACGCTGGCTGAAAACCTGGGATGCGGCCAACCCGCTGCGCTGACCCAAAGCCCTTTCACATTGACCCCAAGTATCCCGGGGTCGTTCATTGGTTTCGCCATTGGTTCGAGAAACCAATGGACGGGGAGGGGCAGAGCCCCTCGCCGGCCGAGGAGGAGGCCAAGGCCGACGACGAGAGGAAAGACTTGCGCGCCAGCGCCCATCTTGAAAGCCGCCCCGATCTAGCGGTCGATCCGGCATTGATAGCAGTTGTTCCGTGCGGACCGCACATGCAGATACGCCACACGCGAATCGCAAAACAACTCCCCCGCCCGCGCCGGAATCGCTTCGGTGGCGATCACTCCGCCCGAGCCATAGACAATGCGGTCATCCCTCCCATACCCCCGGACGATGTAGTCGGGTGAATCGAGCACGTCGGGAAGCGCCCTGCCTCCCCCACCCTCACAGGCATCCGCGCACAGAAAGATCGGCCCGATCTCGGCATAAGGCTGCGGCGCCGGGAAGGGTCGATGGGCAAGGACCAGCATGCCCGCCCCTTTCGGGATCATCTTCAGGCAATGGCGGCACGGCTTGCCGTCGCCGTCAGAAACCTTCCGCTCCGGAACCTGTCCGTTCGCGTCGGCCCCGCCCGCCTGATAGTGCCGAACGAGATCCGTCCCTATGGCCACGTATCGCATGTCATCCTCCGTCTTTTTCCGGAAGATGCCCGACCGCCACGGCCCAGGCGACCCGATCCTTGCGGGATCACTCCCGGTCGACCAGCCGACCCAGCACCCGGCCCCCCAGGATATGCAGGTGGTAATGTGGCACCTCCTGCATCCCGTGCACCCCCGCATTGGTGATCGCCCGGAAGCCTTCTTCGCCCGACAACCCCAGGATCGCGCAGACCTTGGCGACCGTGCGATGGAAATCGACCAGTTCCTCGGCCGTGGCGTCCGCCGCGAAATGGTCGAACGACACGTAGGCCCCCTTCGGCACGGCCAGCACATGCACCGGCGCCTGCGGGTGGATGTCGTGGAACACCAGGGTGTGGGGCGTCTCCATCACCGTCTTGTTCGGGATCTCGCCGCGCAGGATGCGGGCGAAGATGTTGGTCGGATCGTACGTCCAGCTCATGTCACTCAATCCACGAATAGATAGTCGGTTGCGGCAATCTCGCGGGCCGTCTCGACCGGGATCTGCAGAAAAGCCGCCAGCGCCTCGGCGTTTTCTTCGGCGCTGGCGCCCTGCCGCATCCGGAAATGCCCGGCAAGGTCCAGATCGCGCAGCCGGTCGCTTTCGAATCTCACGTCATAGCGGATCGTCGGCAACAGCTTTTCCATCGCCGCCACCGGCGTGTGCGGCCCTGCCAGCCCCACCCGCCGGGCATGGCCGACAAGATAATCGTCGGTAAACTCGCAGTCGATTTCCAGAATCCGCAGCCGAGAGCGGTCCTCGCGGAAATCCTGGATCAGTTCGATGCTGCCCGGATCGACACACAGGATCAGCCGGTCGGTTCCCCAATGCTCGAACAGCATCCGCACCAGCGCCCGGCGATGCCGCATCCGCTTTTCCAGCGTGGTCTGGATGCCGCCAAGGTCCGGCAGCGCGCTGTCGCGCTCGTTGAAGACGTAGTCAACCGCCGGAAGTTGCGCCATGCCCCGCACCCGGTCGACAAGACGTTTGGCCACGTGCCATTTCTTGCAGGCCACCACCATCAGCGTCCGGCTGCGGCCAAGGCTGGTTTCCGCCTCCCAGAACCGCAGAGCAAAGCGCCGCCCTTCCCGACCCCGCGAGGACAGGTAGGCGAACTGCCGCCGTCCCTCATCCGACAGGGTGAACGCGTGGCCCACTTCGGCATAAAGCGCGCCCAGCCGTTCCTTCAGCAGCTTCGCATCCGGGCTGATCTTGCGGGCGAAGAGATATTCCTGCGACACCAGAAGGTCGAAATGGTCATCGTGAAAGGTGACCGGCATCCCGTAGTCGGTGAACATCAGGAACGTCAGCGTCCGCGAGCGGATTTCACGCTCCGGCACCAGATGCGCGACGAGGGTCTGGAAAAAGGTCTCATCGGGAATCCAGGTCGTCGCGAAAAACCGGGTCACATCCCTGCGCTGGCTTGCGAACGACAGCACCGCCTCGACCGTCCGGCGCCGCAGGCACCACCACTGGCTGCCGATCCGGATGCGAAGGTCTTCCGGCACCGGACGCGCCAGACCGAAGCGCTTTTGCAGGTCCATCGAGGTGTAGAACAGCCATTTCCGCTGCCGCTCGTTGAACCAGTGCCGGTAGATCAGACGTTCTTCCTTGATCCCGGTCTTGATCCAGTCCGACAGGAAGAAATCAAAGCTTTCGATGTAGTCGGCATCATCCGCTTCCAGCCGGCCACGGATGTATTCCGCCGTCTTTACCGGCATGCAATCGCCCGAGAGCATGTAAAAATGTGTGGCCCCCGGAAAATCCGCGACCGCCGCCTTCAACGCTTCCAAGGTCGCCGCGACCAGACTCCATTCGCCCCAGCCGCATTTCAGCCGTCGCTTCGCAAACGTCACCTGCGGGTTGCCCGCCAGCGCCTGCCGGATGCGGTCAAAGTCCGCCTTCCGCGCCCGCGCATCGAAATGGATCGCCACACAGTCGCCAGCCGCCGTCAGCCGCAGCGTCTGCGCGATGATCCCCTCGGGGTCCTTGTGGCACAGAAGGATGAACGCGATCTGGGTCATTGCGGCGAGGTCTTGCAATCCGGTATGGACACAGCTTCCCTAAACCGGGGTGTGCTTGCTTGAAAAGCCCGAATTTGTCTGCTTGATTGCCTCAATCGACGTTCATACTTGTCTCAAGTGCTGTTTTGCCAAGGAGGGTATTCTGTAATGGGTTTTCCCGGAACCTGGATGACGGAAAGCGAAAGCGTCGTCTACCGGGTGGTGCCAAAATGTGCCTGCTCGACCATCGGGCAGATCATGTATTACTCCGACCATGGCCAGTTCTTCGACGGCGACATCCACGATGCCTCAAAGGGCCTGCACAAATGGGCGCTTGATGCCAGCCAGCCGGTGATCGAACGCACCGTGCGGGGCCAGGAGGTTTATGCCTTCACCTGCGTGCGCAACCCCTACACCCGCATCCTGTCGTCGTTCTTCGACAAGATCTGCGGCATCCAGCGCAACGGCAAACGCTACCGGGGCAACCTTGTGCCGCTGCTGATCCAGAAATACGGGATCGAGGTCGGCGGCGACGACGGCAAGCAAGAGTTTGACCAGATCGCCAGCTTCCGCCGCTTCCTTCTGTTTGCCCGCGACACCATCCGCTGGAAAAAACCGATGGAGCCGGACATCCATTGGTCGGCGATGGCGGGGCATGTGTCGACCTTCATCGTCAATGGCGGGCGCTACAACCACATCTTCTTCACCGAGGATTTCAATCCCGGCATGCAGGTGGTGCTAGACAATATCCAGGTTAAGCACCCCATCAACTTGGCCCAGATTCCCCGCTTCAACGAAAGCGAAGGCCACGGGCCAAAGCGGCTGCACCCGATCGAAGACTACTTCGATGATCTCTCGATGCACCTGATGTGGGAAATCTACAAACGCGATTTCCAGCTTTTCCGCTATGATTTCGTCAATCCGGGCAACAAGATGCCGAAGGGCCCGGTTGATCTGGACGAGGTTCACGCCAAGCTGGGGGACTGACATGGAAAGCGTGACCGGCGGTTGCCTTTGCGGCGCGCTTCGCTTCGCCGCGACCGGCCAACCCTACCGCGTCGGGGTCTGCCACTGCATGGACTGCCGCAAGAACCACGGCGCGTTGTTTCACGCCTCGGCGATCTTCCCCGAGACCGCAGTGACCCTCACCGGCGAGGCCCGCACCTACCGCGACCGCAGCTTCTGCCCGACCTGCGGCTCGCCGGTCTATGCCCATATCGACGACGAGATCGGCATCAACCTCGGCTGCCTTGACGACCCTTCGATCTTCCACCCGACCTATGAGCTGTGGACCATCCGGCGTGAAGATTGGCTGCCGGAATTCCCGTGGATGCGACATTACGAGAAGAACCGCGAAAACCCTGCCCGCGCCGAGCCCCAAAATCCTTAAGCAAGGATTTTGACAAATTTCTTGCTCAAGAAATTTGGCCCCCCGCCTAAACCGGGTCCTCCGAACCCGCCCGCCGGAACCACTCCACGACCTTCGCCCGCTCCTCCGGTTCCATGTAGCTCAGGTTCCCCGGCGGCATCGCGTGGGTCACGCCTGCCTGAAGGTAGATCCGCTTCGCCTCGTGCGCGATCTGGGCTTCCGTTTCCAGCACCACGCCTTTGGGCGGCCAATACAGGCCCTCCCAGGACGGCTCGGCGGCATGGCACATCGAACAGCGGCCCTGCACGATCCCCACGACATCCTGAAACCCCGGCGAAGAGGCATAGGTCAATGCCGCCCCTTTCAGCTTCGCGTCATCCTGCACAAGCCGCATCGGCGCGGTGGACAGCCAGGCGATCACCAGAAACAGCAGCACCGTCACGAACCAGGTCCAGTGCGGGTTGCCCTTGCGCGCGTGCTTGGTGTTGAACCAGTGCCGGATCGTGACACCCATCAGGAAGACCAGC
>JANMGI010000435.1:0-3680 GCA_031374565.1 Paracoccaceae bacterium
AGGTTCCACGCGGAAGACGTCCAGCGTGGCGTGGCCAATGTGGCCCGCGTCCAGGGCTGCAAGAAGCGCGGTGTCGTCGATCAGTGGGCCACGACCGGGGTTCAGGATGAATGCACCCTTTGGCAGGAGGGCGAGACGGTCGGCGTTGAGAAGGTTCTCGGTCTCGGGCGTTTTTGGCAGCAGCGTGATCAGGATCTGCGCTGTCGTAAGGGCGTTGCGAAGGCCATCCTCGCCGTGCAGGTTGCCGGGCTTCGGGGTGCGGCTCCAGCCGGTGACCTTGAAGTTGAGGGCGTTCAGTGCGGCGGCGCAGGCCGAACCGAGGGCGCCCATGCCAAGGATCGTCACCGGGCGTTCGCGGGCAAGGGGCGGGCAGGTCGGGTCCCACACGTGGCCGGGGTTCACGATGTGGCGGTCCATCCCGAGGTGGTGGCGCAGAGTGTGGCCGACCACCCATTCGACCATGCCTTCGGTCAGGCCGGGGTCGACCATCCGGGTCAGGGGCTGGGTGAGGGTCGGGTTGCCCACGATCCGCTCCACCCCCGCCCAAAGGTTCAGGACCGCCTTGGTGCGGGTGTAGGGGGTGAAGTCCTGCAAGGGCGAGGCGGGGGCGTAGACGATGTAATCGACGGCGGCGGGATCGGCCTCGGTCACTAGGGTGGCGTTGTTGATCCCGGCTTCGGTCAGGGCTGCGGGAAGCGTGCCCTGGTATTCCGGCCAGAGCGACGGGGCGGCGAAGAGGATCAGGGGCATGGGCGGGCTTTCGGTCTGTCCACGGTGGACGGATTTTCGGGGCAAGGGATTTCAACAGCTTGGGCGTGGACGTTAAGGGTTTGTCAAGACTTACCGGCGCTCGGGTTGCCGGCCTTGTCCCCGGAGTTTTCGAAAACTTCGGTCCGATTTCTGTGAAGAAATCGGCGTTACTGTCCGGCCGTCACTGCCGCATTGACGGCCAGCGCCAGGATCCCTGTGTTGTAGAAGAAGCTGGCCACGCCATGGATCAGCACGGCACGGCGCAACGGGCGCGTGGTGACCTCGATGTCGGAAACCTGTGCCGTCATGCCGATGGTAAAGCTGGCATAGAGGAAATCCCAGGCGCCCGGGTCGCCCGCGCCGGGAAACCGGAACCCGTCGCCTTGATCCAGAACGCGGTAGTGCAGGTAGGCGTAGTGGAAGGCGACCAGCGTGTGGACCGTGGCCCAGCCAAGCGGCAGGCTGACCAGTGCGCCCAGCCGCGCGCCAAGGCTGCTTTCTGCGGCGTTCAGCACCAGGAAGATCGAAACCACGCTGACCAGCACGGCCAGCCCGGCCAGAAGCAGGATCAGCGCCACGCCCTCATCCTCGTCCTCGGCATGGCGGCGAAGATCTTCGGGGCCGGCCCGGCCAAGGAAGAACGCGGTTAGAACGAGGTAGCTCAGGAACAGAAAATCGGCCCCCGCAAGCAGCGCGAAGACCGGGGCGAATGACAGTCCCCAGGCGGCAAGGCCCGCGCAGAGACCAAGGCAGAAGGACACCAGAAAGCGTCCATGGCGCTTAAACAGTGTCACTTACCTTGGCCTGTGGACATGCGCGCTTTGCACAAGGCCGAAGCCGACCAGCAGCACCATCATCGCCGACCCCCCGTAGCTGAGCAAAGGCAGCGGCACCCCCACGACGGGGGCCATGCCCATCACCATCGACAGGTTGACCGCGATGTAGAAAAAGAAGTTCGCCGCCACCCCCACGATCAGCAGCGCGGAAAACCGGTCTCGGTTCTGGAACGCCGCCACCAGGCAGAAGCCGATGATCAGCGCATAAAGCCCCAGAAGCGAGAAGGCCCCGATGAAGCCGAACTCCTCGGCCAGCGTGGTAAAGATGAAGTCGGTGTGCTTTTCTGGCAGGAAGTTCAGCCGCGACTGCGTGCCCTGCATGAAGCCCTTGCCGCTCCACCCGCCGGACCCCAGCGCGATCTTCGCCTGAATGATGTTGTAGCCCGCCCCCAAGGGGTCGGCGGCGGGGTCAAGGAAGGTGTCGATCCGCGCATACTGATAGTCGTGCAGGAACTGCCAGGGCGTGCCGCGCAGGCTGAAGACCCCGACGACAGCGCCCACGCCCAGCGAAATGACCGCCCCGAAATACCACAAGGACACCCCCGCCGCGAACATCACCGTGCCCCCGGCAAGGATCAGCATCAGCGACGTGCCAAGGTTGGGCTGCATCAGCACAAGTATCGTGGGTGTGACGATCATCAGCACCGGCAACAGCACATACAGGGGCCGCGAGACCAGCTTGGGATCAAGCCAGTCGTAGTAAACTGCCAGAAGCATCACGAGGGTGAATTTCATCATCTCGGACGGTTGCAGGCGAATGAACCCCAGGTCGATCCAGCGCTGCGCACCCATGCCGACGGTGCCGAAGAATTCCACCACGATCAGCAGCAGGAACGCGACGATGTAGGCCAGCCCCGACATCGACCGCCAGAACCAGATCGGGATCATCGCGACGATGAACATCAGCACCATGCCGACGCCGAAGCGTTGCATCTGCGGGCGCGCCCAGGTCTCGATATTGCCGCCCGCAATGGAATACAGCATCAGGAACCCGACCGAGGCGACGGCGGTGACCAGCAGCACCAGCGGCCAGTTCATGAACAGCACCTTGCGCAGGCCGGTGGGGGCAAACTTGACGCGGTATTCATGAAAGCTCATCGCGCCGCGCCCCCTTCAGGTTTCGGTCTTCACGGGCGGCTGCCCGGTGACGGGGTCGCGCAAGGGCAGCTCGCTTAACATCGCTTCGATCCGGCCACGCTGGCTGGCGGGGTAAGCCTCCAACGAAGGCAGTCCACCCGACATGCAGCGCAGGATCACGTCGCGGGCGATGGGGGCTGCGGCAGTCGACCCGCCGCCGCCGTGTTCCACCACCACGGCCACCGCATAGCGCGGCGCGTCGTAGGGTGCGAAGCCCACGAACAGCGCATGGTCGCGGCGTTCCCAGGGCAGATCGTCGTTCGAGATCACCCCGGAATCACGCTCGGCCTTGGAGATGTTGCGGACCTGACTGGTGCCGGACTTGCCCGCGAAGATCATGGTCGGGTCGACGACACGGCTGGATTTTCCGGTGCCATGTTCGCCGTTCACCACCTCATGCATGCCGTTGCGGACGGCGGCCAGGTATTCCGGGGCGATGTCCAGGGGCAAAGCCTCGGCCACGGGCAGTTCCTGATCGTTCACCATCCGCACGAGGCGCGGGCTGACCGACCGCCCGCTGGCGATCCGCGCGGTCATCACCGCCAGTTGCAGAGGCGAGGCCAGCACATAGCCCTGACCGATCGAGGCGTTGATCGTGTCGCCGATCCGCCATTCCTGCTTGTAGCGTTCCAGAAGCCACGCCTTGTCGGGCATCTTGCCTTCGGTGACGGCGGACATCGGGATCTCGAATTTCGTGCCCAGACCCAGCTTGCGACCGATCTCGGCAATCTTCTCGATGCCGACTTTCTGCGCCATGTCGTAGTAATAGACATCGCAGCTTTCCGCCAGGCTTCGCTCCAGCTTCACGGTGCCATGCCCGGCCCGCTTCCAGCAGTGAAATCGCCGTTCGCCGAATTCGATATAGCCCGGACAGCTGACCTTGGTTTCCGGGGTGGTCACACCGGCCTCAAGGGCTGCCAGCGCTGTCACCATCTTGAAGGTGGACCCCGGCGGATA
>JANMGI010000442.1:0-18213 GCA_031374565.1 Paracoccaceae bacterium
TCCAGCAGCATTTCCAGCCGGTTTCGGCGACAAGCGTGGAAGAGGCGGCGAACCGTGTCTTCTTGCGCGGCCTTTGTCTGGGCGTTGTCATCGGGGTGGTAAAAGCACAAGACCTTGACCACATGCTCCAGCGGCCATTCCTGAAGCCCCCCGAAGTCGGGCCCAAGTTCGGGCTCCAGCGTAAGGGGGCGCGAGCCGGGCCACTCGACAGGCCGCCCGATCCAGAGGCCGGAGCCCGCAGCCTGAAACAGCGCATCCCGACCAAGGCGGCTGTCGCACAGGATGCCGTAACCGGGTTGCCCGTTCGCCACCTGCAGGGCGGCCGTCAGGCACAATTCCTTGAAGGCACCGATCTTTGCCGGGGTGGCGCCCTCCATCGCCTCAAGCTGCATCCGGTGGTCGAAGGCGAAGACCCGCATCGTGGACCGGTCCTTGTGGCGGTTGGTCGCCCAGTGGACCTGTTCAAGTGCTGCGTCCTTGCGGAGGGCTTTCTCGACAACCCCGCGTTTCAGGAAGAACTTCAACTCCTCCCAGGACGGATAAGCCGGTGTGCAGCCGTGGCGGCTGACCGCGAAGGCCCCGCAGACGTTGGCGTATTTCAGCGCCACGGGCCAGGGTTCGCCATCCAGCCAGCCCTTGATCAGGCCGGACATGAAGCCGTCGCCCGCGCCAAGGACGTTGAACACCTCGATCGGGAAGCCGGGGCCGGCCTCACCGTCGTCCAGACTGTCCGGGACTGCCCCGGTGAAGGCGACCGCGCCCATGGGGCCGCGCTTGCAGACGAGAGTGGCTTTGCTGACCGCCCGCACCGCGCGCAAGGCGGCGATGGTATCTGTCGTGCCGCCAGCAATGTGAAACTCTTCCTCGGTGCCGACGATCAGGTCAAAGAAATGCAAGGTGGATTGCAGCTTTGCGGTGACATTGGCGGATTCGATGAACCGGCTTTCGCCATCGCCATGGCCCGCAAGACCCCACAGGTTCGGGCGGTAGTCGATGTCCAGTGCGGTCTGCAGGCCGTGCTTTCGGGCGAGGCGCAGTGCCTTGACCACTGCGGCCTCGGTCCGGGGGTTGGACAGATGCGTGCCGGTGGCGACGACGGACCGGGCTTGCGCTATGAAGCCTTCGTCGATGTCGTCTTCGCACAACGCCATGTCGGCGCAGTTTTCGCGGTAGAAGATCAAGGGGAACTGCTTGTCGTCGCGGATACCCAGAAGCACCAGCGCCGTCAGACGTTCGGGGTCGGTCTTGACGCCGCGTACATCGACGCCTTCCTTCGCGAGTTCCTCGCGGATGAAGCGGCCCATGTGTTCGTCGCCAACGCGGGTGATCAGCGCCGACTTCAGCCCCAGCCGCGCCGTCCCTGCCGCAATGTTGGTGGGCGAGCCGCCGATGTATTTCTGGAACGACGCCATGTCCTCCAGCCGCCCACCAATTTGCGCGCCGTAAAGATCGACAGAGGACCGGCCAATGGTGATCACGTCAAGTGTGCGGGTCTGGGACATGGGGGTGCTCCGGAAAGCCGACTCGGCTTTATCAATAGAATGTTTATTCTATTTCCAAGAGTCATGGAAGTCCTAAGTTTCGCGCCGCGCTGCCACTGCGACGGCCAGCGACAAGGCCAGAGCGATGACAGCTGACAACGACCGGAAGGCCCCGAAGTCAATTTCGGTGACGGTCAGGATCGTGTCGGCCACCCCGGCAAGCTGACTGGCGGGCGGGTCGGTCAGGGCCACAACCGGCAGCCCCTTGTCCCGGGCCTGCACGGCAAGTGCCAGCGTCTCCTCGGAATAGGGCGCGAAGGTGATGGCCAGAAGCGCGTCACCCGGTTGCAGGCTGGACCGGTGGCCAAGCCCGGCAACCCCATCGTGCAACACCGCAGGAACCCCCAGTTTGTCAAACACATAAGCCAGGTAGCTTGCCACCGGAAACGACCGGCGAAAGCCTGCCAGGTGAATGGTCCGCGCCAGCGAAAGTGTCTTAACCGCTTGATTCAAAGCATCTTCATTCAGATCACGAGCCAACGCTTCCATCGATTGGCGCCCCGCCTCGACAAACTCTGCCACCAAGGCGGCGGGCTTGTCGGCCCCGCCGGCCTTCAGGTTGGCCAGCCGGGTCGCATAGTCCGGCGCGGCGCGTGAAAGAGCCGACCGGAACAGCCGCTGCATCTCGGCAAAGCCGGAAAACCCCATGATCTGACAGAACCGCATGATCGCCGAGGGAGGGACCCCAGCACCCTTGGCGACTTGCGCAACGGTCGAAAGTGCAATGGAATCCAGGTGACGAGAGACGTGGTCGGCACATTGTTGCAAGCGCCGCGGAAGCTGGCCGTTCAGGCCGATGATCCGGTCGCGGAACGCCTCGATCGTCTGGGGCGCATCGCGGGCCTCGGATGGGGGATCTCCCTTGGGCATTCACGCTCTCATCAGCTGGATCTGGGCAGCATAACACACGGAACGAATGTTCCAAGTCTTCATTCGGGCGTGGAAAGTCACCGCGGGCGGCATCGGCCGATCAAGGATATCGGCAACAAAAGCCCGTCACGCGTGGCGAAGCTTCAGCCAAGGATCGCGCAGACAAAAGCCCCACACCTTGCGGTGCGGGGCTTTCTTAAGGCTGACGCGGTTGGGGGTTACTGCTTCAGCTTGTTGTATTCTTCCAGCCCGGTGGCGACGACGTCGTACCATTCGCCCGACTCCCGCATCTCGGTGATGCCGCGGTTCAGCATGGCGATGTAGACCCGGCCGCGCGGATTGCTCTTGGCGGTGAGGAAGTGGTAGGTGATGAACGTTGTCAGCGCCGGATTGACCGAAATCTTGTCCAGTGCGCCCAATTCCGAGAAGTTCGCGGCCGTGGTTTCTGCCTCGATGGAATAGACGTCCACCTCACCCTTCAGCAGCATCTCTGCGCAGTCTATCGGGTTCTTTGGCTGCACGAATTCGACCACCGGCGGGACCAGGCCCTGCACTTCAAGGTCGCCAACCGGCCAGGCTTCGGGGCGGCAGATCTTGGCGCCGGTGTAATCCTCGAACTTGCGGGCACCGGAATATTTGTTGTCGGCCAGTGTGTTGAAGCTGTAGGCGGTTTCATAGATCGGCAATGAGAAGTCGAATTCGGTGCACATCCGGGCCGAGAATTCGCCCAGCATGTCCAGCTTCGAGCAGTCCGGCGATTCCCAGGCAATCGATACGTCATATGCGCCCGAGGGCAGCAGCGTGTCGATGTGGGCCATCCAGTCGTCGACGTAGGAAATCTCGTAGGCCCGATCATTGCCGCCGCGCTGCATCGCCGTAGCGGCCATGCGCACGAAGATGCCGCCGCCGGTCAGGGTTTCGTCGGTGAAGGGCATCCAGTTGTTCGAGGTCACGAACTTGAGCGGTGGCTCATAGACGTTCGACTTCGTCTTGTTGGCCTCCTGCTTCTGGGTTTCGGTCTCGATGACCGAGCTGAGTTCGGCATCGGGAGACAGGCGGCCGTCCTCGCAGGGCAGAACCAGTTGCAGCCCGGCGGGCAGGCTGTTCGGGTTCGCGGCCAGCGCATCGCGGTTGGCGTTGAAGATGTTCTGATAGTCGAAGCTGCCGTAAGCGGCCTGGGCAATCGAGCCCAGCGTATCGCCATCGTTGACAGTGTAGGTGGTGCAAGCCTGCTGGGCGGACGCAATGACGGGCAAAGCGATGATCGCAGCCGTCAGAACGGTCAGCCGGTGCAAATGTGATGCGGTTCTCATGGGGCGCGGTTCCTTCTGAAGGCCTTTAGATGCTGCTTGATACGGGCAGTTGCCGAAACAATGTAACCAATGATGCACCATAAGGTTGTAGACATGGCACGATTATGGCGATCTGGTGGTCATTCGCGGTCGGTTTGGCGTGTCGCGGCAAGGTGATCGGGGTGGCCCCGGAGCCCGCAACAACCGGGCTGAAAGGACAGAATACGCCCGCCCCCAGACGCAAAATGCTGTGGGTCATGGCGGCGCGAAGATTCGGTTCAAGCGCCGCCACCCGGATGTCAGGCCGGGTTGCAGGACGGTCAACGGATCGACGTTGTTTCCGGTTCTGCAACAATCCGCGCTTCCAGAGCAAGGGGGCTACTCCTTCGGTTCGTTCTGAGCCAGGGCGGACGAGACGATGTCGTACCACTCGCCCGACTGGTACATCTCGATCAGTCCGGCATCCAGCTGACCGAGCATGTCGACGGCACGCGGGTTCGACTTGTGGGCAATCACGTGCAAGCTGAGCAGGGTCATGAGGTGCGGGTTCTGTTCGACCTGTGCCGTAAGCCCCAGCTTTGCAAGGGCCGAATCGCCTACTTCCGCGTCGATGGACACCAAATCGACCTCACCCGCGGCAAGGGCCTGGAAACAGTCGGTCACTTCGACCGGACGGGTCAGTGTTATGACGGGGACCGTCAGGCCTGCAGCTTCAAGGACGCCGGTGGTGTATCCTTCGGGGCGGCAGATGCGCTTGCCCTCGAAATCGGCGTACTTGGTGACCGACCCAAGACCGCTGTCGCGCATCGCGAAGAAGCCATCGACGATCTCGTAGAACGGGCCGGAAAAGACGAAATCGTCGCAGCGCGCCTGATCTCCGGGCGACAGCATGTTTGTGCCTTCGCAATCCGGGCGGACCCAGGGGAAGCTAAGGTCATAGGCACCCGACGGCAAAAGCGCGTCGATATGCGCCTGCCAGTCGTTGATGAAGGTCAGGTTGTAGGGAATGCCTGGATCGGCGCGGAAGATCGCCATCTCGACCAGCTGGGTCATCATCCCGCCACCGGGCAGGGTTTCATCGGCAAATGGGGCATAACCGTTGCCGGTCACCAGGCTGATGGGTTTCAGGGCGGGCGCGGCCGCCGGTTCAGCGGGGGCGGCGACAGGGTCGGCAACTTCGGGGGTTGCGGCGACGGGTGTCACGGTTTCGGTGGCTATGGCGGTGGTCTCGGTTGCAGCGTCGCCCGGGGGGCATGGCAGGACCAGCTTGCTGCCGATTTCAATCAGATCGGCCTTTTCACCGATGACCGAGACGTTGGCGTCGTAGATCATCCGGTACATGTCAGCATCGCCATAGGCCTCACGGGCGATGTAACGCAGGTTGTCGCCGACAACGACCGTGTAGGTCTGACAAGCCTCCTGGGCCAGTGCTGCTGTTCCGGTCAAAAGGACTGCAGTGCAGCCAAACGTGAGTGTCCGCGCGAGTGCCATTTTTTCTACTCCTTTGGCCGGTCGCAGACCAGTGGGCGGCGCATCGGGACATGCGCCACCGGGCCAGGTCTGCCGGGGTCGATCATTGCTTTGTGCAACCTTTGCCCAAGGGCCTAGCTTGCGGTTGAGGTGCGTCGTCCGGGCACGTGCACCCGGCCGATGCGATCCGAAGCCCTGGCGAGAGCGGCGACCAGGGGGTCAAGTGTGCCGGTTTCTCCAGGACGGAAAGACCGGGTTGTTGCGGATGCTGCACCGGGTTTTGCCGGGACGAACGACGCAGGTTCCGGGATGCCTGAGTTGTCACGCGCGATCCCTGTCGGCATGATCATTGGCCCCGGTCCAAGGTCAACGCCATGCGCGCCTCGCTGACCTTGTTGTCGCGGATGATCGCGAACTCAGTCTCGACCCGGCCTTGGGCAATCAGGTCTGCGATGATCGCTTCCAGCGCGTTCGGCCCGTCAAGCGCCGTCGTGGTCGTCTTGTCGCGGAAGAGAATGTCGCCCTGGCGCAAGGTTGTAAGCTCAGGCCGGGCGACGCCCGTCACTTCGGTTTTCCAGACCCCGTCGACCACCAGCGTGCGGACGCCAACCCCGTTTTGCAGGTTGAGGAGCCGCACGGCGCCAACGGTCAAGAGGCCGGTCTTGCGGTCGCGCGATCCGTCGGAATACTCGACAACGACCCGGGCCTTGCCATCAGGGTCCACAGCCATCGCGTTCAGGACGGCGGCGGTCAGCGATCCCGAGGTCTGGATCGGCGCCCCGTTGACCGCGTAGATCAAGACCCCGGGGGCAAGCCAGTCGCCCGCGGCTTTCGCTTCATCGGCGGGGGGAACGCGCGTCACGATGGCGACACGCTTGCCGTCCAGCATCCGGTTGTCCGAGCCAAAGGGAATGACCACATCCCAGGCGGCAAAGCCGATCTGGGTCGGCGAGGGTTTTGCGGTTGCGGCTTCGGTGGCTGCGACTGTCGCGGTCCCGGCAATTGCAGGCTCGACGGTTGCAGTCTCGACGGTTGCAGTGTCGGCTGTTGCAGTGTCGGCTGTAGCAGTGTCGGCTGTAGCAGTGTCGGCTGTAGCAGTGTCGGCGGGTGCAGTCCCGGCTGGTTCGGTTTCTGCGGTCGCAGGCTCGACCGGAGCCGTTTCGACCGGAGCCGTTTCGACAGGTGCCACTTCGGCAACAGCCTCGACGGCGGGTTCGGCCGATGCGGGCGCAGCAACAGCCTCGACCGGTTTGGCGTCCGCGGTGGTGATGGTCGGCTGCGGGTCGGCTGCGGCGGCAGAAGGCGCAGAATCGGCGCTGGGCGCGACCGGTTCAGCCGACGCGGTTTCGACCGGCTTCACCGGGTCTGCCTGCGTCGCCGTGACGTCAGCACTGGCGACAACGGTGTCGGCGGGTTTGGGGTCAGTCGTCGCCGGGATTGTGTTTGCGGGTTCCGCAGCGGTGGTCGCAACAGTCGTGCCTTCGACGGCAGGTGCAGGCTCACGCCCGCCAAGGATCATGTATCCCCCGGCCACCACAACCAGCGCCACCGCCACGCCCGCCAGCAACTGAACCGGGCTTTTGCTACTTCCACCTTTGACAGCGGCTGCACCCGTTTCGGACGGACGCGAGGGGGACTTTGCCACGCGTGCTGGAACAACGCTCGGGCTTTCGGTCGCCGCAACCGATCCTTCGCTCTGGAAATCGCTGATCATGCGGTGCACCGCATCATCGACACCGGCCGGAACGACAGCCTCGGCTGCGGCCCCGGTGTGATACATGGCCAGCCAGGCTGCGGCCGTTTGCAGCCGATGCTTCGGCAGGGTGCTCATCGCCCGGTCGATGGCTTCCAGAAAGCCTGCCGGATACTCCGCAAAGCGGCCGGCCAGCGGCGTATATGGGTCCGGCCGGTCTTCAGCCAATGCCGCAAGCCGGGCCTGACCGTTCATCGGCGCATCGCCCGAAATCAAGTGGTAGATCGTAGCCCCAAGCGCATAGAGATCGCTCCACGGTCCCTGTTCGGACCCGGCGATGTAGAATTCCTGCGGCGAGTAGCCGTCCTTCACCACGCGAAGCGCGGACATTGCTCGGTTCGATTGCGAGGCCTTTTCGCGGGCCGCACCGAAGTCGATCAGGATCGGCTCACCCTTCTGGTCGATCAGAACGTTGTCGGGCGAGATGTCGCGGTGCAGCATATCATTGTCATGGATGAAACCGACCGCAGCCAGAAGCTTGTCGGTAACCCTGACGATGTGGTCGGGCGTCAGCTGCGGGCCTTCGCCGTCGATGACCTGCTGCAGGTCCAGCCCGTCGATATAGTCGATCGCCATGTAGGCCGTGCCGTTGTCTTCAAAGACCTGGTGCACGGCGACGATGTTCGGGTGGACGATCTTGGCAAGGTTGCGCGCCTCGCGCACGAAAAGCTGGACCACCGATCGCAGTTCAGCCGTGTGGGCGCGCGACCGGGCTGCGACCATCACTTTGGACCGGCGGCACACCGACGACGGGAAGCATTCCTTGATCACCACGTCGCGATCAAGACTGTCCTTGGCCAGATAGGTTATGCCAAAGCCGCCGCTGTTGAGATAGCGGGTGATGGTATACTGGCCCTTGAGCAGCTTTGCGCCAGGTTGCAGTTCGTCGATCAGGTCATCGACCTCATCCACCACGGTGTCCACCGCTTTCTGCTGCGCCATGTCGTTCACCCTTCCAGCAATGGTACCACAAAACTGCGGCCGATTTAAACGCGCCGGGCAGGCTTTCGGGCAGCCAACCTCTTAACGCAGGGATAATCGTCCACATAAGCGCACCAATCCATTGGTTCCGTCATGGTTGTGGATGAGGGCGAAAATGGGGCGCTTAAATGGAGTTTTGAAGGATGGGGCCTCACAACCAGAGGCAGATTGCAGAGTCTTTGGCGGCGATGCCGGATTTCGCAGCACTTTAAATGTGCGCTGGTTGTTTCGAAGCTGGCATGAATCGAGGCAGGCCTGTCCGGGCCACTGTCTCCGCGCGAATGGTCATGGGGCCAGACCTTGTGCAGTCCGCGCCTGTCTGTCCGGCGGCCTGCCTTGGATCAGGCCAGCCGCCCTTCAGCGATCCAGCCGTCCACAATCGCCAGCGCGGCCTCGGCAAATGCCGGGTCGTTCAGATGGGCGTCCAGTTCCACCAGTTGCACATTCGCCGGGCAGGCATTGCGCATCTCGTCGCAGAACGCGGCAAGGCCTTCCGGATCGCACAAGGGCTCTCCGGCCAAGTCCCAGCAATGCCCCCCCTTCACCGGCAACAGGAACACCACCGGACCCGTCGCCGTGGCCAGCTTACGGGACACCTCTCGCGCCACGGCCCGGCGCTGGTCGGGCGTCTGCAACACCGTCGTCAACAGGCGGTTGTGGGCATGGGCCGGGGTATCCTTGAACGGATCGGGCAGGGGCTGCCAGCCCACAAGGTCCACAAGGTCCAGACAGCCGATGGACACGATCTGCGGCACGCCCATCCGCCCCGCATTGGTCAGCCGATCCTCTCCCGCGCTGATCGATGACCCGAAAAGATGATTCGCCACTTCCTGCGGCGACAGGTCCAGCACGGCGGCAAAGGCCCCCTGTGCCGCCAGACTTTCCAGCGCCCGCCCCCCCATCCCGGTGCCGTGGAAGACTGCCACCTCGAACCCACGCGCCTCCAGCGCCGGTTTCAGGGCGACCATGTAGGTCACGACCTTGGAATTGAACCCTGACATCGCGATGATCGGGCGTTTGCCCTCTGGCATCTGGACCGCCCGCGCCGCCCCCAGAACCGCCCCCGCCGCCTGGCTTAGCGTTGCCTTGCAGACCGAGTTCAGCCCGTAAAGTCCCCCGGCCCAGAGGATCATCTGTACATCGGCCGCCACCCGCCCCGGAGGGATCAGCGGCGAAAAGCTGATGGTCGACACGACATATTTCGGCACCCCCAACGGCAGCGCCGCGCAGACATCCAGCGCAAGGTCGGTGCCCATCGACCCGCCCAGCACGATCACCCCATCAAAGCGCCCCTCTCGGTGCATTTGCGCGGCCAGCGTCGATGCACCCAAAGCCATCACCTGCATCGAGGTGTTTTCATTGCCCGACGCGATCACTTCAGTAATGGAAGACCCCGCCGCCTGGGCCACATGATGCTTGGAAATGTCGGTCGCCACCTTTGGGTCGCCCAGAACTGAGACATCCATGCGGATCACCTCGCCGCCCTGCGCGACGATCACTTCGGCGATGTAGCAAAGCTCGTCGTCCTTCGTGTCGTACGTGCCGACGATCAGAATGCGGTTGCCCATGTAGTCCCCCAGAATTGACCCCTAAAGCTGGATCCATGCGGTCTTGAGATCGATGTATTTATCCAGCGCATGCAAGGACTTGTCCGCACCGTTGCCGGACTGCTTCATTCCCGACAGGGGCACGGTCATGTCCGCCCCACCATAGGTGTTCACATGGACGACGCCCGACCGGATGCCCCGCACCATCCGGTGCGCGCGGGAAAGGTTGGCGGTCCAAACCCCGGCGGCAAGGCCGAAATCGGTGGCATTGGCCAACCGCAGCGCGTCGGCTTCGTCGGTGAAGGGGGTAACGGACAGGACCGGTCCGAAGACCTCTTCCCGGTAAAGCCGGTGGTCAGGCTTCACGCCGGTCACGATGGTCGGGTCCATGTAGTAGCCGCCGGTGTCCTCCTGCGACCGTGTGCCGCCGATGACGATTTCTCCGCCCTCGCCGATGGCATCTGCGACGAAACCAAGGTTGCTCTCCAGCTGCGTCAGAGAGTTCACCGCGCCCACCTGCGTTTCCAGCCGCAACGGATTTCCCACCGCCATCTTCCGCGTCGCTGTCGCCAGTTCGGCAACAAATGCATCATGCACCGACGCCTCGACCAGCAGCCGGGACCCGGCGACGCAGACTTGCCCCGCATTGCGGAAGATCGCCATTGCCGCAGCTTTCGCTGCCATCGTCAGGTCCGGCGCATCCGCGAAGACCACATTGGGCGACTTGCCGCCCAACTCCAGATAACAGCGCTTCAGGTTCGATTGCGCCGAATACTGCAACAACCGCCGCCCCGTAGCACCCGATCCGGTGAAGACCAGCACGTCGACATCCAGCGACAAAGCCAAAGCCTCCCCCGTCACCCGCCCAGGGCCTGTCACCACGTTGAACACCCCCGGCGGCACCCCTGCTTCCAGCGCCAGTGCTGCCAGCCGCAACAGTGTCAGGGACGCCGTCTCGGCCGGTTTCAGCACCACGGAATTGCCCATCGCCAGGGCAGGCGCCACCTTCCAGGCCCCGATCATCAAGGGGAAGTTCCACGGCACGATGGCACCGACCACACCCACCGCCTCACGGTGGATCAGCCCCAGCACGTTGGGCGCGGTGGGCGCAACCGCGCCATAGACCTTGTCGAGCGCCTCCGCATAATACCGGAACGTGCCCGCCGCACTCGCCGGCTCTGCCTTCAACGCCATGGAAATTTCGGTCCCGTTGTCGCGAACGCCAAGCACGGCCAGTTCAAGCGCATGACGGTCGATCAGGTCGGCCAGCCGGTGCAGCACCGCCTTGCGCGACGCAGGGGCAAGCCGCGACCAGCGCCCGTCCTCGAACGCCGTGCGGGCTGAAGCGCAGGCGCGGGTCACCTCCTCTGCCGAAGCCGAGGCAATGGTCGTCAACACCCGCCCGTCAATCGGCGACAGGACCGGGACCTCGTCCGCGGCTTCGACCCATTGCCCGTCGATCATCAGCTTGCCCGCTGCGACCGGGGCTGCGGCCAGCCGGTCAATGGTTGCCTGATCCATAATTCCTCCCAGATGGTTCAAATAATGAACCGATGGTTCATAAACAGATTGACAGCCCCCACCCCGGTCTGTCAACATTTTTGAATGGTGACGAGAAGGGGGCCGCTGCGCAGATGGGAACGGTAGGCAAGGCATTGGATCTTCTGGACCTTTTCACCCGCGCTGAACCGCAGCACGGGCTTTCCGACCTCGCCCGCGCCTCGGGGCTGAACAAGGCGACCTGTCACCGCTTGCTGACCGAACTGGAATCGCGCGGGCTGCTGGAACAAACCGGCTCGGCCCGCGAATACCGTCTCGGCCCCGCGGTCCTGCGTCTCTCCGCCCTGCGTGAGGCCGCCGTCCCGACCCGTGAAGCCGCGATGCCAACATTGCGCCGTCTGGCCGAAACCACTGGCGAGACCGCGCATCTGTCGCATCTGGTGGCCGGTCGGCTTCAAACGCTCGCCTTCGCCTATGCGTCGCGGGGCGGGGTCAAGGTGATGATGGAGGACGCCGACATCCTGCCGTTCCACCTGACCGCCTCGGGTGCCGCTGTTCTGGCCTACAGTGCAGATCCCGAAACGCTGATCGCCGCCGCACCAGACCCCTACACCCTGCGTACCCGCATCGCGGCAACCCGTCAGACCGGCTATGCCGAAACCCTCTCGACCTTCGAGAAGGATGTCCATTCCCTCGCCGTCCCGCTCTTTGACGCCACCGGCGCCTGCACCGGCGCTCTTGCTGTCGCAGCAGCCGCTCCCCGCATGACCCCTGCTCTGCACGCCATCATCACCACCGCCCTTGCTGCCGCCGGGGCCGAGATCACCCACCTCTGGGGCGGCCAGCCCCCTGACCTAGGAGCCGCCCGATGAAAGACGCCAACTTCCTGAAAGCCCACAACGCCCGCTCGCTCTGGCATCCGATGACCGCGCCCTCGGACAGCCTGAAGAACCCGCCCGCGATCATCACCGCCGCCCACGGCACGCGCATCCGCGACATCGACGGGCACGAGGTGGTGGACGGCGTCGGGGGCCTGTGGAACGTCAACCTCGGCTATTCCTGCCAGCCGGTGAAGGACGCCATTGCAGCCCAGCTTGAAGCGCTGCCCTACTATTCCATCTTCCGCGGCACCTCGAACGACAAGGTCATCGAACTGGCCGAAGAGCTGCGCACGTTCTTTGAACCCGACGGGCTGACCCGCGTCTTCTTCACCAGCGGTGGCGGCGACAGTGTGGAAACCGCCCTGCGGCTTTCCCGCCAGTATCACAAGATCAAGGGCGAGGCGGGCCGCACCAAATACCTGTCGCTCAAGAAAGGCTACCACGGCACCCACACGGGCGGGGCATCCGTCAACGGCAACGCCAACTTCCGCACCATGTATGAACCGCTCCTCCCCGGCTGCTTTCACATCCCCGCCCCCTACACCTACCGCAACCCCTTCAACGAGACCGACCCGGCCAAGCTTGCACAACTGTGCCTGCAAGCGCTGGAAGACGAGATCGCCTTCCAGGGTGCCACCACCATCGCCGCCTTCATCATGGAGCCGATACTCGGGGCCGGTGGCGTCATTCCCCCGCATCCGACCTTCATGCCGGGGGTAGAGGCCATCTGCCGGAAATACGGCATCCTCCTCATCGCCGACGAGGTGATCACCGCCTTCGGTCGCACCGGGGCCTGGACCGGCAGCCGCCTCTGGGGCGTGAAACCCGATTTCGCCTGCACCGCCAAGGCGATCACCAACGGCTACTTCCCTTTCGGCGCGGTGATGATCGCCGAAGGCGTGGCGGAAGTCTTCGAATCCGACACCACAGGAAAAGCCGCCATCGGCCACGGTTACACCTATTCCGGCCACCCGGTCGGGGCCGCCGCGGCCCTTGCTTGCCTGGCCGAGACCAAACGCCTGAACGTCCCCGTCAACGCCGCCGCGCGGGGGCAGCAACTGATGGACGGGATCAATGCCCTCAAAGCCAAGTACCCGGTCATCGGCGACGTGCGCGGCGGCCATGGCCTGATGCTGGCCATCGAACTCGCCGGGCCGGACAAGGCCGCCCCCCCCAAGGCGCAACCGGGGCAAGTGCAGGCCAAGGCGTACGAGGCGGGTGCGATGGTCCGTGTTTCCGGCTCGAATATCATCCTTTCCCCGCCTTTGGTGATCACTGAGGCCGACGCGGCCACCATCCTTTCCGCCCTCGACGCAGGCTTTGCGGCGCTATGACCACGGGCTTTCTGTTCGACGAACGCACGCTCTGGCACACCACCGGCGAAGCCGCGCTGTTTCTCAGCCCTGGCGGATGGATTCAGCCCCCTGCCGCCGGTGGCCACGCCGAAAGCCCGGAATCCAAACGTCGCTTCAAGAACCTCCTGGATGTGTCGGGCCTAAGCCGCCACCTCGCTTTGGAAACCGCGCCAGAGGCGACCGAGAACGCCTTAAGGCGCATCCATCCCGCCAGATACCTTTCGGAATTCAAACGCCTCTCCGATGCCGGAGGCGGCATGCTGGGCGAAGAAACCCCCTTCGGCCAAGGGTCCTATGAGATTGCCGCGCTTTCCGCAGGCCTTGCCATCCACGCGATGGACCGGGTGCTGACCGGCCAGTGGCGGAACGCCTATTCCCTGTCCCGTCCGCCCGGCCACCATTGCCTGCCAGAAACCCCGATGGGCTTTTGCCTCATGGCCAATATCCCCATAGCCATCGAGGAAATGCGCGCCCGCCACCACCTCGGCAAAGTCGCCGTCATCGACTGGGACGTCCACCACGGCAACGGCACGCAAGCGATCTATTGGGACCGCGCGGACACCCTGACCATCTCGCTGCACCAGAACGCGTGCTACCCCATCACCTCCGGCACCACCGCGGAACGCGGGACTGGCGCGGGGCAGGGGGCGAACATCAACATTCCCCTCCTTCCCGGTGGCGGCCACCACAGCTATCTGACCGCGCTGGACCGGATCGTCCTGCCCGCCCTTGACCGTTTCCAACCCGACCTTATCGTCGTGGCCTCCGGCCTTGACGCAAGCGCGCTCGACCCCCTGGCCCGGATGCTGGCCCATTCCGACACGTACCGCGCGATGACCGAACGCCTGATGCAGGCGGCAGACACGCTTTGTGGGGGAAAACTGGTGATGGTCCACGAAGGCGGTTACTCCGAAGCCTATGTTCCGTTCTGCGGACAGGCTATCATCGAGGTGCTCGCGGCGCGGCGGACCCAGGTGATCGACCCTTTCCTTGATTTCCTGATGGCCCAACAACCCCCGCCCGAGTTCCAGGCGCTGGAAGATCGCCGTCTGGCCGTCATGGCCGCCGCTTTCGGGGTGTGACCCATGACTGACTTCGTCGCCCTTCTGGGCACCAAGGGCGGCCCGGCAATCCGCACCGGCTCGCCGATGCCCACGTCCTCGCTTCTGTTGCTGGCCGGACAATGGGCGGTGGTGGACTGTGGGCTTGGGGTGACGAAAGCGTTGGTTGATCAGGGGTTTGCGCTGAAGGACCTGTCGCTGATCTTCATCACCCACTTGCATTCAGACCACTATCTGGAACTTGGACCCCTGATCCACACTGCCTGGACCGCCGGCCTGAAAACCCCGGTCCGGGTCTGGGGTCCTTCGGGCTTGCCCCGGTACTGGCAAGGGTTCCTGACCTCGATGGAGGCCGACATCGCCACCCGGATCGAGGATGAAGGCCGCCCTGATCTTGCGTCGCTGGTCAGCTTTCACACGGTTGAGGCCGGACCCCCGATCACCGAAGGGGCGTGGACTGTCACGGCGCAGCCCTCAATCCATCCCCCGCTTGCCGAAGTCTGGTCACTGTCGTTCCGCGCGGACGGCAAGCATGTCGTCTTTTCCGGTGACACCGCGCACAATCCGGCGCTGGTGGCCTTTGCGGAAGGCGCCGATCTGCTGATCCACGAGGCGATGCTGGCCCAGGGTCTTGCGGCCCTGCAAAAGCGGGTCGGCAACGGCGATGAGCGGTTGATGAAACACTGGCTTCGCGCGCATACCCTTGCCGAAGATGCCGCACGCACCGCCCGCTCTGCCGGGGTCAAGGCGCTGGCCCTGCACCACCTGATCCCCTCGGACGACCCCGCCTTCGGCCCTGCCGACTGGCACCGCGCCGTCTCGCCGCACTGGACCGGGCCGCTTCATGTCGGCCACGACGGGCTGCGCATCTACCTCTGACGCCTCGACGGGCCGCCCGCGGCATGGCAGGGTCGGTTCAGGAGACCCGTCATGTCCACGTCTTTCGCCGGTCCGCAGATTCCCAGTCTCGTCCAGCACATCCTGGACCGGATCGACCTTGGCCAGCTGAACCCCGGCGACCTTCTGGATGAAGCGGAACTGTCCGACACGCATCAGGTCTCCCGCACCCCGGTCCGCGAGGCGATCCTCTATCTGGAAGCCCTCGGCCTTGTCCGCCGCCTGCCGCGCAAAGGCGCCGCAATCTTCCGCCCGACGCTGGAGGAGTTTCTCGCGATCCTTGAAGTCCACGCCAAGCTGGAAGGGCAGGCCGCAGGTCTTGCCGCCCGCCGCCTGTCCCGCCAAGGGGCCGAGGACCTGGAAACCGCTGTCCGCGCCTGCGAGGCGAAGGCTGCGCAAAGCCCCAGCGACGACCCCGACGGCTATTACCAGCTGAACCTGCGCTTCCATGCCTGTGTTGCCACCGCCTCGGGCAATGGCGTGCTTCTGGAAAGCCTCAAGACCAATGCCCGCCGCCTTCTGGCCTACTACCGCGCACGCTACCGGTTTCAGGGGGCTATCCCGAAGTCGGCGCAGGAACACCGCGCGATTGCCCGGCTGATCACCGACCGCGACTCTGCCGGGGCCGAGGCGATGATGCAATCCCATGTCCAGTTCGACCAGGTGACGGCGATGGACCTTCTTGCCGCGCTGTCCTAACGCCTGTCTGACAAAAGTGGACTCCGGTTTTGTCGAAAGACAGGCAGCTACTAAGAACATAGCGGCTGGCCGATGCTTCTATCTGCACCGGGCCGACTTTATACCTTCGCGCCGTACGTCAGTTCCCGGTGTGTTGGCGGATGGCAGGTAAGGCTTTCCTGTCGTTGCGACACCGCCCTTTCGGTGCTATATTCTGACCCGGCGAAAATAGAATTTTCTATTCCCAGTACCGCCGCCTTTGACAACTTGCCCAGATTTCTTTCTTGCCCGGTCCTCGGTGGTTCACCCCTGGCCCGGCCTCCATTCATTCTTGTCTCCACATCCGTGTGCGATGGCGAAACTTCTGTTTTCATGAGGGTATTATGGCAAACCAAGACCAGATCGACCGCCGGGCCGCATTGCGCGCGGCTATGGACGAAGCCCAGCGTGAAGGGCGACCGGTGCCCCTTCCTGACCTCCGTGCCCTGGGTTTTGCGCCCGGCCTTGCTGACCGCGAGACACCAGCGCAGCGGCCACAGGTCTTCGGGCCCGGCCCGGATGACGGCCAATCACCCGGAGGTGCCGAAGAGGCAGACTACCCTGAAGTGCTTGAGTCAATCTGCGGGGTCGTCGATGACAGTCAGGCGGTCGAGGTTTATGACGGTACGCTGGGCGTCTCTGCGGCTTTCGTGGCGCGGCGACAGCCGATGGCCGCCCAGGTGCGCTGGAATACGGGCCTCGGCGCGATCTACACCAATCCCGGAACTGTCAGCGGCGCCTTCTTCGGGTCGGGCACGATGGTCTCGGACGACCTTTTCCTGACCTGCGGGCACCTCTTCGATCCCGACACGAACGGCTGGACCAGCCCGCGCGACAACACGACCGGCATGGCAGTTCCGGCAACCGAGGCGGCGACGAACATGCATGTCGCGTTCAACTTCCAGAACGATCCCACCGGAAATCCGCGCCCCGTCCAGACCTTCGCGATTGCCGAACTTGTCGAATTCCGTCTGGGAGGTCTCGACGTGGCGCTCTGTCGCCTGCAAGGGACCCCGGGTCAGATTTTCGGGCGAACGGCTATCCGAACCGAGGATACCGCAATCGGCGACATGCTGGCGATCATCGGCCACCCCGCCGGGGTTCCCAAACGCATCGAGGCCGGGCCAGCGTCTGCGCTGAACGGCAATACGGTGACCTATAGCGACATCGACACGCTGGGGGGCAATTCCGGGTCGGGCGTCCTGCACGAGGCTTCGGACAGTCTGGTGGGTGTCCACACCAACGGCGGGTGCAACGCTGCGGGAACCGGCGCCAATTCCGGGGTCAGGATCGGCGCTGCCCTTGGCCAGTCGCAGCGCTTGCGCAACCTCGCCCATGCCGGGCGCTGGGTGGCGCGGCACGGGATGGACGGCGGGTCCTATCAGGCAGAGTTCGACACCCACACCTTCAATGGCTACCGCCTGACCCAGGTAGACGCGGCGGATGCGTCAGGGGGGATCTCTTACACTGCGCTCTGGGATCACGTTCCCGGTCCGGCCTGGGTGGCGCGCCACGGCTTGTCAGGTGCCGACTATCAGGCCGAGTTCGACCGCCTGGTGCCGCAAGGCTTCCGTCCGACCTGCGTGTCGGGTGCCAATACAGGGGGCGAGGTGCGGTATGCAGCACTTTTCCAGCAGGAGGGCGGGATCAACTGGGTTGCCCGTCACGGGATCGACGGCGCGACCTATCAGTCCGAATTCGACCGTCTGGTGCCGCAAGGCTTCCGGCCCCGGTTCGTCAGCCCGGCCAGCGTCGGTGGGCAACTGACCTACGCCTGTGTCTTCGAACAGCGTGGCGGCCCCGCCTTTGTCGCACGGCATGGCATCACCGGGGCCGAATATCAGGCCGAGTTCGACCGGCTGGTGCCGCAGGGTTTCCGTCCGGTCTGGGTAGACGGTGCCGAATCCGGCGGTGACATCCGATATGCCGTGATCTTCGAACAGCGCGGCGATGTGGAGTGGTCGGCGCGGCATGGCCTGACAGGGGCGGCATATCAGGCAGAGTTCGACCGCCATCTGTCACTAGGGTTCCGGCCCGTCATTGTGACAGGTTCGGGGTTGGGTGGGCAGGTGTTCTACGCCGCGATCTGGGAACGGCGTTAAAGCCTGTCCGACAAAAGTGGAACCCGGTTTTGTCGAAAGACAGGCGACCACGAAGAACCTTAAGGCCGTTCGGCGCTTCTATCAGCGTCGGACGGACGCTAGCCCCGCTTGGCCTCGAAGAACCGTGCGATCCATTCCGCGAAACGCGGGCCTTCCGTCTTCAGGACGCACGAGGCCCGCGCCATCTGTCCCACCTCGACTGGTACCTTCGGGGCGAACTCCTCGACCAGCGCCGCCAGAAACTCC
>JANMGI010000491.1:0-1592 GCA_031374565.1 Paracoccaceae bacterium
CTCTGAGCTAAAACCCAAACCTTACCACCCGGTTAACGCCCACGCCCAACCCATTGCACCCAAACGGAAATCCCAAAATGTCCACCGTGGACACCCCTCACCCCCGGCAGGCCCAAAGCAACCCCCGGCGCATCAGCTCACCCGCCGGGCCGTGGTCGATCACGTTCTTCTGGTGCCCCAAAGCGTTGTAATAGACCCGGCCCCCCCCATACCCCTTGCTGAAGACCACCGGCATCGCCACCGGCCCGTTCACGCTGTGAGGCCCCTCCACCACCGGAAAGTCGCAGACCGCGTGGACGCGCACCGCCGGATCGACGTGCAGGTAGTACTGCTCGGTCTTCACGGTGAAATCCCCGACCCCCGCGACCAGCGGGTCGTCGGACACGATCCGCACCCGATACTCCACCCCGTCGTTCCCAGGATGCGCGACCCACTGAGCGCCGGTCATGAACTGCCAGTCCACGTTCTCGCGGAAGGCGTCGCACATGCCGCCGTGGCAGCCCGCGATCCCGGTCCCCGCCGCAACGGCGGCACAGACGTTCAGAGCCTGCTCCTTGCCGATCTTCGACATGGTCCAGACCGGCACGATCAGGTCGTAGCCTTTCAGGGCTTCCCCGTCGTCAAAGCAGGACAAGCTGTCGGTCAAGGTGACCTCCATCCCGGCGTCCCGCAGCCAGTCGGCGAACAGCGGGCCGACCTTTTCGGGCTCATGGCCCTCCCATCCGCCCCAGGTGACCAGTGCCTTCGCCATTGCTTCCCCCTTAGAACCGTTGCGGTGCTTCGGGTTTGTTTTGCACCACATCCTCGATGGCGGCCAGCATATCCGGCGTGAGCTTGGCCTTGGCGTCCAGAGCCTTCAGGTTGTCGGTCAGCTGATCCAGTTTTGAGGCCCCCAGGATCACAGTCGACACCCGCGGGTTCGCAAGGCACCAGAGAAGCGCCATGTGATGGATCGGAAGCCCCGCCCCATCGGCGATCTTCGCGAGGGCCTTGACCTGTTCTACCCGCCGCCGCCCTTTCGGCCCGGCAATGATGTCGCGCAGCCATTCGTAGCCCGGCAGCGCGGCCCGGCTGTCCTGCGGGATGCCGTCGTTGTACTTGCCGGTCAGAAGCCCCGAGGCCAGCGGCGACCAGATCGTCGTTCCCAAGCCGAAGGAATCATAGACCGGCGCATAGTCGCGCTCGACCTTCTCGCGTTCGAAGAGGTTGTACTGCGGCTGTTCCATCGTGGGCGGGGTAAGACCATCGCGCCGGGCCACCAGATGCGCCTCGGTGATCTGCTGGCCCGACCATTCCGAGGTGCCCCAATAGAGCACCTTCCCCTGCACGATCAGGTTATGCATCGCGCGCACGGTTTCCTCGATCGGCGTGTCGATGTCGGGCCGATGGCAGAAATAGAGGTCCAGATGATCCACCCGCAGCCGTTTCAGCGCGGCATGGGCGGCCTCGGTCACGTGCTTGGCGGACAGGCCCCGCTGCGTCGGCTTTTCGCCACCCCAGAACACCTTGGAGGACAGGATATAGCTGTCGCGGCTCCACCCCAGTTCCTGAATCGCCTGGCCCATGACCAGTTCGGACGCGCCCGCCTCATA
>JANMGI010000073.1:0-9200 GCA_031374565.1 Paracoccaceae bacterium
CCTCGCCAACACGGCGGATCACCAGGTTGACCGTTGGAGCAATGCCAAGGACCCAGTCGAACCCACCGTCCTTATTGGCAAAGAGCCGCGAAACGGCAAGGTCGATCCCCGGAAAAGCCGCAAAGGTTGCCTGCGTCAAGATGACGGCAAGCAGATACGTGATCAGGATGCGTTGGTAGGTCATTCCGGTTTCCCTTTTGAAGCATGCGCGAGAAGGCAGCCCGGATCAGGCAGCCTGTAGAGCACCAGCCTGTCCCCGCCAGCAAATCCCGGTGGAGCCACAAGCTGGGCGATAACCTGGGCATCGCGGCAGGGCGGTGCGGCATCGGCGCGAAGCAGCAGGAGCGGTTGGATGTCCTTTTTCGGGTCGAAGGCGGCCATCATTTCCCAGTGATGGGCGGGCGCGACCTTTGGCGGGACCGCACGGATCGCCAGACCCGAGCCGGTAGAGAACCAGGACAGGTCTGCCAGCAAATCGCGGTCACGGGCGATCAGCACCCGCGCGCCCTGCGCCGCCGCAGTGTCCAAAGCCCAGTGCGCGATGACCGAATGTCCGAGATACCGATTGAGCAGCGGACGGCCATCTGATCGTTGCAGGTCGGTGCCGAAAGCCTTCGCCAGCGGCAAGGCCAGTGAAACCACCAGACCAAGGACCAGCGACAGGAAGGCAAGTCGACGGTGCCGGACCAGCCATTGCGCGGCAAGGATCGCCCCGGGAACAAGATATAGCACCGCCCAGTTCGCCAGCACCGGGCCTTTCACGCCCTGCGCAAGAACAATCACCAATGGCGTCAGGGCAAAACCCGCAAGCCCAGGGGTCGATGTGCCGCGCACTATGCTAATGCACATCGCCACGAAAAAGATCGGGCCCGCGACCAGAAGCTGCTCGGTCAGGAACCGCAGCGGGCGAAGGAAGGATGCCTCGGCACCGTGGCTGATGGCTTGGACGTGCAGCAGCGTGATGAACCCGTGCTGGTAAAGCCAGATCAGATGCGGAGCAATGACCGCAAGCATGACGCAAAGGGCAAGCAGCGCATCGGCGCGCCCTGGCCGCAGTGCGGGTGACAGAAGTGCTGCGGCGATACTGCCAACAAACCAAAACAGCATTGCATGCTTGGCCAAAAGTCCCAGGCCAAGCGCAAGCCCCAACACGACCGCCATGCGCGGTGCCCGTCGTCCGGCTGCATTTGCCTCGGCGGTCCGCGCCTGTGCCAGAAGCGCCACGGCTGCGGCAAGCAGAAGCGGCGTGTCAGTGGTCATGACCGCCGAACCAAGTGCTACGGCAGGCGTGACAAGATACAGACTTGCGGCCAATACGGGCACCGGTTGCAGCGCGGTCCGTCTGGCGACCTTGAAGATGACTGCCGCAGTCGCCGCGTGAAACAGCACGGCGGGCAAGCGGACCGCCCAGACCGACTGGCCCAGAAGATCGGTCGAAAGTCTGATGATCCATCCGATCAGGGGCGGTTTCGAGAAGGCTCCGAAGTCGAGGTGCTGTCCCCAGAACCAGTATTGTGCCTCGTCCGTGGACAACTCGGTCCGGTCAAGAAAGGCGAGAGATACCCGAAAAAAAAACAGGGCAAGAGCCACCGATAGGGCAGCGTTTTCCAGACCATCACTCCGGTCAGTTCCCTGCGTTTGCGGGGCTGTGATGTTGCTCGGCATGGATCAACCACAAATTTCGGATGTAGATCACCAGTCCCATTGACTGGCCAAGGATGAAGACCGGGTCCTTCCGCCAGATGGCATAGGTGAACAGGACAAGGCCGCCAGCCATCGAGAAGTACCAAAAGGCGACCGGGATGACGGACCGCTTCTCACGCTCGGACGCGAGCCACTGGACAAGGAAGCGGGCGGTAAAGAGAAGCTGTCCGGTCAGCCCGATCATGACCCAGGTGAACTCGGGCCAGCTTTCGACGTGCAATGCCGCCCAGAGAAATTCACGCATCCACAGTTCCTTCCTGCGCAAAAGTTGGTGGTGGCTGAACGACGATCCGGTGGGCGACAGGCATGGGCGTCAGCATCTCGGCCCGCGTTTTCTTGCGGCGGCGGATCAGCCAGGCCACTCCCGCCAGATCGACAATCCCGACCAGCGCACGGTCCAGGTTTCCGTAGTTCGACCGCCCGGTTGTGCGCGGTGCGTGTGTCACATCGACAAGGCGCACCTGCCAGCCGTCACGGGCGAAGAGCGCCGGAAGATAGCGGTGCATGTGGTCGAAATACGGCAGGGCAAGGAAGGCGTCCCGCCGGAATGCCTTCAGCCCGCAACCCGTATCGCGCGTGCCGTCCCGCAACGCCGCCGAGCGAACCGCATTGGCAAAGCGCGACGCAAGGCGCTTTGAGAGGTTATCCTTCCGTCCTACGCGCTGCCCAGCCACAAGCGCACAGGCAGGGTCGGCGTTAGGCCCGATCAGGGGTGCGATGACGGTGGGCAGGTTTTCCGGCGGGTTCTGCCCGTCACCATCGAGCGTCGCGACAATCGGCGCCCGTGCTGCAAGCACGCCTGAATGCAGCGCTGCTGATTGCCCGGCCGAAACCTGATGCCCCAGAACCCGGATGCGCATGTCCCCAGAGGCAAGAGCGTGGCATTTCGCCCGTGTGCTGTCGGTCGATCCGTCATCGACCAGCAAAAGCTCGTAGGACTGCGCACCAAGCGCCGTGCTGATATCCGCGACCAGTTTGTCTATAGCCCCTTCCTCGTTGCGAAGCGGAACCACGAGGGACAGCCCAGGTGGCGAAATCGGAGCTGGAGTGATAGCTTGGTGCGGGGCCATCGTACTCGACCTGGGAATACATTTATTCACACGTAGCTTTGTCCGATGACACGGGCGTAACCGGATTAAGCAATGTCTGTGACGCAGGCGATTGCCCGCCCGACCCGCAAACATCTTGCATCAACACGCCAGTTGTGAAAATATGCATATACATTGCATATGCAAAAACGGGACATTCATGGCTAAGCACAAGTCGGACGATAGGAAAAAGAAGAAGAAGTCTAGCCAGTTGGTGATCCGCATCGATGCGGGAGAGCGTGATGACTTCGTGAAGCTTTGCGACGCGCTTGACACCAGCGCAGCGCGCGAAATCCGTCGCTTCATGCGGGAATGGGTCGCGACACATGCGCCGAAACCGGACGTTGAGCAACCGTCTGAGGCCGCGAAAGACGCGACGGAAGCAGTGCAGGATGCCGCAGCGGGTTCGCAGCACGACGGGCCGACGAAAGCAAAGCCAGCTGGCAGAGGCAGGCGGAAGCCCGCAGTCGAAGCGACGGCTTGACCGCCCAATCACTTGGCCGGGGTAAGGCAGCGGCAGGGCGCTAACCGTCCGTCGTGAATCTTTCACCGAAGTCGAACACTTCTGTCGTCCGGCGGCCGCAGCATCCGCGCGTCAACAACGCAGGATGCACCCACGATGACCTCCCGTCCGATACTTGGCGCAGCCCTTTGCCGTTCCAGCCTTGCTGCCCATGTAGAATGGCTGCGCGAGGCACCGCGGGATCTTGAGCTCCAGCATTTCGTCGATGCCGAGGTGCTGGATGGAGACTGGTCAGGCCTCGCCACCGAGGTAAACCATCTTCTGGATGGCCACCTCGGCCGCAGGGGCATTCACGGCCCCTTCTGGGGGTTTACCATTGCGCCCTATGACCCCGAAGTCCGCCGCATCGTCGCCCGCCGGATGGACCAGGCGCTGAACGTCTGCGCCGCTGTCAACGGCTCCCATGTCGTGATCCATTCGCCCTTCACGACATGGGGTTACAACCATCGCGGCCTTTACCCAACCGACACCGACCGGATGCTGACCGCCGCCCGCGACGCGCTGGGGGCCGCCCTGAAGCGGGCCGAAGACATGGGCGTGACCTTCGTGCTGGAAAACATCGAGGATATCGAGCCGTCGGACCGCGCCATGCTGTGCGAGGCGCTGGGCTGGCAGGCGTTGGAGCTGTCGGTCGATACCGGCCACGCGCATTACGCCCATGTCTCGACAGGAGCACCGCCAGTGGATTTCTACATCCGCGCCGCCGGGGCCCGGCTGGGTCACATCCACCTGCAGGATGCCGACGGGTTCGCCGACCGGCACTGGCAGATCGGGCATGGCACGATCCTCTGGCCGTCGGTCTTCGCCGCCATCGCCCAGACCGGCGCCAACCCGCGCCTGATCCTGGAGCTGCGCGACAAGGCCGGTGTTCTGCCTTCGGCCGCCTACCTCAAGGCGCTGGGGATTGCCGAATGAGCCTGCTCAAGTTCGTCGTCCTGTCGGACCTGCACCTTGGCCCACCCGGGATCCCGGTCAACGGACTGGACACGGGAACGCGGCTGGCCGAGGCGGTTGAGGTCATCACCCGCGACCACGCCGACGCGGCCTTCGTCCTGCTGGCGGGGGACCTTGCCGACCGGGGCGAGTTGGCGGCCTACCACCACTTGCGCGACCGGATCGCGGCGCTGCCTGTGCCGGTGCACATCACGCTGGGCAACCACGACGACCGTGCGGCCTTCCTGTCGGTCTTCGGGTCAGACCGCGACGATCTGCAGGGCCGGGTGTCGCAGGTCATCGACGCGGGCGGCCACCGGATCATCCTGCTGGACACGACCGAGCCGGGTCTGGTAGCCGGGCGGCTTTGCCAGGGGCGGCTCGACTGGCTCGCCGCTCGGCTGGACGAGGCGCGAGATCGCCCGGTGATCATCGTCCAGCACCACCACGCCAACCCGCTTTCTCTGCCGGTGGACGAGATCATTCTGGAGAACGCCGAGGACTATGTCGCCGTGTTGCAGCGCCACCCGGAGGTCCGCCAGGTCATCGCGGGCCATGTCCACCTGCCCTCCACCGCGGTCTGGCGCGGCATCCCGATGACGACGATGGCCGGTTCGCACTATTCGGTTACACCGCATGTTCCAGGGGTTCCGGGACGTCAGCGCCAGTTGGAGGGACCAGCCCAGATGGCCGTGGTTCTTGCTGCGAATGATGGCGTGACCGTCCATTTCCAGGATCATTCCGAGCGCCACCTGACCCTTGCGCCGGGCCTGTTCCACTAGGCACCGGCGCTGAAAATTCCAGCTATCCAGACCGCGCGGGAAAGCGTCCGCGCGGCATGGTGCATTGTGGTAATTTATTGATTGTAAATGTTTTTGTTCAAAATCCGTCGCCCAATCGTCACCGAATCGCCGCATAAGTTCGGCGCGCTGCACACCAAGGCAGCCCTTCAACGGAGACAGGGAAAATGACCCAGAAACTCGCGGTAGCCGCGCTGGTGCTTGCCGCCACCGCCGGCACGGCTTCGGCCGAGAAGATCAAGTTTGAATACTGGTACGGCTTGACCGGCGATCTTGGCGCGGTCGTCCTGGAGACCTGCAACCGCTTCAACGCCTCCCAGGACCTGTACGAAGCGGTTTGCGTCGGCCAGGACGGTTATGAAAAGGCCGTGCAGAACACCATCGCCGCCTTCCGGGCGCAAAAGCACCCGACGCTGCTGCAATCCTTCGATGCCGGCACCGCCGACCTGATGCTGTCGGGCGAGTTCTACCCGGTCACCCAGCTGATGGCCGACACCGGCGTGACCGTTGACTGGGCCGACTATTTCCCCGGCATCGCCAATTACTATTCGTCGTCCAAAGGCGAGTTCTTCTCGATGCCGTGGAACTCCTCGACCCCGGTCTACTACTTCAACAAGGACATGTTCGCCAAAGCCGGGATCACCGAAGCCCCGATCACCTGGGAAGGGCTGGAAGCCGCCCTGGTGAAGGTCAAGGAGTCGGGTGCTGCCTGCGGTCTGGCCTATGCGCCGTCGTCCTGGATCGACCTTGAGCAGTTCTCGATGGCCCACAACATCCCCGTCGCCTCGAACAACAACGGCTATGACGGGCTGGACACCGAGCTTCTGTTCAACACCACCCTGCACGTCAAGCACATGGAAAACATCCAGCGCTGGCTGACCGATGGCGTGGCGACCCTGCGCACGCAAGCGGCTGGCAAAACCTCGCGCGACAGCTTTGTCGAAGGCGAATGCGCGGTGTTCTTCTCGTCCATCGCCGACCACAACACGATCCACAAGCTGAAGCCCGCCTTCGCCTGGGACGTGCAGATCATCCCGACCTACGAAGGGATCGAGCGTCACAACACCGTCGTCGGCGGTGCCTCGCTTTGGGTTCTGTCGGGCAAGACCGATGACGAATACAAGGCCGCGGCCAACTACCTGGCCTTCCTTGCCACCAAGGAAGAGCAGCAGTTCCTGCTGGAAAACTCCGGCTACATCCCGGTGACGAAGTCGACCTATGAGGCGCTGAAGGCCGAAGGCTTCTACGCCAAAGAGCCCTTCATCAACCGCGACATCGCGATGAAGTCGCTGACCTTTACCGAGCCGGGACCGCTGACCCGCGGCATCCGTCTGGGTGGCATGATCCAGATCCGCGCCGAATGGACCGCCGAGGTTGAGGCCGCTTTGGCCGGGCAGAAGACGATGAAAGAGGCGCTGGATACCGCCGTGTCGCGTGGGAACGAGCAGCTGGGGCGCTTTGCCCAGACCTACGCAGGCAAGTCCTTCCCCTGACCTGACCAGGGGGCGCGGCCCATTGGTCGCGCCCTCCTTCATTTTCATCGGGGGTCCCATGCGCCGAGCCCATTTCAAGTTCAGCTGGATCGTGCCGCTTTTGCTGGCGCCGCAGTTGCTGGTGATCTTCATCTTCTTTTATTGGCCGTCCGCCCAGGCCGTGTACTGGGCCTTCACGCTGGAACAGCCCTGGGGCGGCGGCAACACCTGGGTCGGCTTCGACAACTTCAAGAAGGTCCTGAGCGACCCCTACTACTGGGGATCGGTCCGGGTTTCGGTGATCTATGCTGTGGCGACCACGATCCTGGCGATGGGTATGGCGCTGACGCTGGCTCTGTTCGTCGACCGCCAGCTTGCGGGCTACCGGGTCTGGCGCGTTGGGATCATCTGGCCCTATGCCGTGGCCGCCCCTGCTGTGGGCCTGGCCTTCCAGTTCGTCTTCAACCCCGGCGCAGGCATCTTCAGCTATATCAACACCATTGCCCCGGGCTGGTGGGACCTGTCAAAATACCCCTGGCAGGCTGTTACCGCCATTGTTGTTGCCGGGGCATGGAAGCAGATCGCCTACAGCTTCATCTTCTTCCTGGCAGCACTCCAATCCATTCCCCGCAGCCTGACCGAGGCCGCCGCGATGGATGGCGCCCGTCCCTTGCGCCGGATGATGGACCTGCAACTGCCGCTTCTGACCCCGACCTTCTTCTTCCTTCTGGTGATAAATATCACCGACAGTTTCACTGACAGCTTCGGCATCGTCGACACGCTGACGGGGGGCGGGCCGTTCCGGGCCACCGACCTCATGGTCTACAAGATCTACGCCGACGGCTTCCGCGGTTTCGACTACTCCGGTGCTGCAGCCCAATCCATCATCCTGATGTGCCTCGTCATGGCGCTGACCTTCGTCCAGTTCCGCTACATCGAGCGGCGCGTGCATTACACCTGAGGGCGGACCCATGATCGAACGCACCCCCATCCTGAACATCGCCACTCACCTGATCCTTGCGGTCGGCCTTGTGCTGATCCTCGTCCCGATCTGGCTGGCCTTCGTCGCCGCCACTCAGACGCTGCAGGCCGTCAACTCGGCCCCGGTCGAGCTCTGGCCGGGCGACCAGCTGATCCCGAACCTGAAGGAAGCCTGGGCGCAGTCCGCTTTCGGGCAGAAGTTCGTGAACTCGTTTGTCGTTGCCATCGGAGTGGTGGTCGGCAAATTGACACTCGCCTGCATCACCGCCTTCGCGCTGGTATTCTTCCAGTTCCGGGGGCGGATGGTGATCTTCTGGGCGATCTTTATCACCCTGATGCTGCCCTTGGAGGTCCGCATCGTTCCCACCTACGCCGTGGCCGCCAACGCGCTGTCGCCCTTCCAGACGATCATGGACTGGACCGGCATCAGCTGGCTGATCAACGCGGTGTCAGGGATCGAAGTGGCGCTGGAATGGAATCTTCTGAATTCCTACACCGGCCTCATCCTGCCTCTGGTTGCCACGGCCACCGGCACCTTCCTCTACCGCCAGTTCTTCCTGACCATCCCGGATGAGTTGGTGGAGGCCGCGCGGATGGACGGGGCAGGACCGCTGCGCTTTCTGTGGGATATCCTGATCCCGCTGTCGAAGACCAACATCGCAGCGCTGGCGACGATCATGTTCGTCTATGCCTGGAACCAGTATCTCTGGCCGCTTTTGGTCGTCACCGACCGGGCCAACTACGGCATGGTTGTCGTCCAGCTGTCCGACCTAGTGCCCGACCAGTTGACCACCGGCGGCGGCACCCCGACCTGGCACCTTGCGATGGCCGCGACCCTGGTCGTGATGCTGCCGCCCATCGCCATCGTCATCCTCATGCAGCGCTGGTTCGTGCGCGGCCTGATCAACACCGACAAGTAGGGGCATCCCATGGCCGAAATCCAGATCCGCAACGCCTCCAAGACCTATGGCAAGACCACCATCATGCAGGGCATCAATCTGCATATCCGGAATGGCGAATTCGTGGTGATCCTTGGGCCCTCCGGCTGCGGGAAATCCTCGCTTCTGCGGATGATCGCCGGATTGGAAGACATATCCTCGGGTGAGATCGAGATTGGCGGGACGGTGGTCAACGCGTTGGAACCGCGGGAGCGGGGCTGCGCGATGGTCTTCCAGAACTACGCGCTTTATCCGCATATGACCGTGGCCGAAAACATCGGCTATGCGCTGAAGGTCGCGCGCGTGCCCAAGGCCGAGCGGGTGGCGCGGGTGGCGGCCACCGCGGCCTCGGTCGGTTTGGGTGATTTCCTTGACCGCAAGCCGGGGCAGTTGTCCGGCGGGCAGCGCCAGCGGGTCGCCATGGCCCGCGCCATCATCCGCGAGCCGAAGGTGTTTCTTTTCGACGAACCGCTGTCGAATCTGGACGCCAAGCTGCGCGTGCAGATGCGCCACGAGATCCGGCGCATCCACAACCAGATCAAGGCGACCAGTGTCTTTGTCACCCATGACCAGCACGAAGGCATGACGCTGGCCGACCGGTTGGTCGTCATGAACAAAGGGACCATCGAACAGGTCGGCACGCCTGCCGACATCTACGACCATCCCGAAACGATCTATGTCGGCGGATTCATCGGCAGCCCGGCCATGAACTTTCTTCCCGGTCAGATTGATGCCAGTCGTGGCGACATCGTGCTGGATAG
>JANMGI010000661.1:0-1530 GCA_031374565.1 Paracoccaceae bacterium
GTGCTGGAGGCGATGATGGACCCGGAAATGCGGCGTCAGTACAACCGCCTGAAGGAGGGCGGCTAATGGTCCCCGACGCACATCTGCTGATCGTTGACGATGACGAACGTATCCGGGGGCTGTTGCAGAAGTTCCTGGTGCGGAACGGGTTTCTGGTATCCGTCGCGCGCGATGCAGCGCAGGCACGGCGGATCCTGGGGGGACTGGAGTTCGACCTGATCGTCATGGATGTGATGATGCCAGGCGAGGACGGGGTGACGTTGACGCGGGATTTGCGGAAGAAGATGACGACGCCGATCCTTTTGCTGACCGCGCGGGGTGAGGCTGCGAACCGGATCGAGGGGCTTGAGGCGGGGGCGGATGACTATCTGGTCAAGCCGTTCGAGCCGAAGGAATTGCTTCTGCGCATCAACGCGATCCTGCGGCGGGTGCCGGTGGTGAAGCCGGTCGAGCCGGTGCGGCAGTTCCTCCACCTTGGTCAGGTGCGCTATGATCTGGATCGGGGCGAGATGTGGCGGGGCGATGCTGCGGTGCGGCTGACGGCGACCGAGGCGCAGCTGATGCGGGTCTTCGCGTCAGCGCCGGGCGTGGCGATCAGCCGCGAAAAGCTGGTGTCTGACCAAAGCAGCGTCGATCCGGCGCAAGAGCGGGCAGTGGATGTGCAGATCACCCGGCTGCGGCGGAAGATCGAGGACGACCCGAAGGTGCCGCGCTATCTGCAGACGGTGCGGGGCGAGGGCTACATGCTGCAGCCGGATTGAGCTTGGCTGGCCGCCGGGGCGCTGCCCCGGGCCCCGGAGTATTTGCGAAAAGAGCAAGACTATGCTGGTTTTCACGCATCCTGACTGCGCGCGACATGTGACACCGCCGGGGCATCCGGAACGGGTAGCGCGGTTGGCGGCGGTGGAGCGGGGCTTGGCCGATCTGCCGGTGGAGCGGCGGGCGTGCCCGATGGGCGCTGAGGCCGATGTGCTGCGTTGTCATCCGGCGGGGTATCTGGAGAGGGTGAAGGCGGCGGTTCCCTTGGAAGGTTGGGCGCAACTGGATGGGGACACGTTCCTGTCGCCAGGGTCGTTTCAGGCGGCGATGCGGGCGGTCGGGGGGATCTGCGCGGCGATTGATGCGGTCGTTTCGGGCGATGCGAAGACGGCTTTCGTGGCCGGGCGGCCCCCTGGCCACCACGCAGAACGCGAAACGGCGATGGGGTTTTGCCTGTTCGGGACGGTGGCCATCGGGGCGAAGCGGGCGTTGGCACATCATGGGCTGTCACGTGTGGCTGTTGTGGATTTCGACGTGCATCACGGCAACGGGACGCAGGATCTGCTGTGGGGCGAAGGGCGGTGTCTGTTCGTCTCAAGCCACCAGATGCCGCTCTATCCCGGCTCCGGGCGGCCAGAGGAGCGGGGCGCGTATGGTCAGATACTGAACGTGCCGTTGCGGGCGGGATCCGGTGGGCGGGCGATGCGGGAGATTTATGAGGGCGTGGTCTTCCCGGCGCTGGAGGAGTGGAAACCTGAGTTGCTGCTCATA
>JANMGI010000694.1:0-2665 GCA_031374565.1 Paracoccaceae bacterium
GGGTTGTCCGATACGGTGGACGGGCTTTACGGCGGATGGACGAAGCAGAGGCGGCTGGAGATCATGAAGGACAGTCGCGTCGGCAGCTACGGCGTGCTGGCGCTGGTGCTGGTCACGCTTGCCCGCTGGTCGGCGCTGACAGCCCTTCTGGTCTTTGGGGACCACTGGACAGCGCTGGTGGCCACAGGGGCGCTGTCCCGGGCGCCGATGGCGCTGATCATGGCGCTGTTGCCCAATGCCCGGGGCGAGGGGTTGAGCCATGCCACCGGGCGACCCAGCCAGCCGACGGCGTTGGTGGCGTTGGCGCTGGCTGGGGCGCTGGCCGCGATGCTGGTCGGTTGGGCCGCCCTGCCGATGCTGGGCGCGGCGCTGGGGGTTGGGGTTTTGCTGTCGGTTTCTGCGCTGCGCCGGATCGGCGGGCAGACGGGCGATATTCTGGGGGCTTCGCAGCAACTGGCCGAGGCCGCCTGCCTTGCCGTTCTGTCCGCCCGCGCGGGGTAGGCGTGCGTCTGGGCACCGCCTGACCTCTGGCATTCGGGCGTGGGTCACGATACAGCGGCCCGGAGAGTTTGCGAGGCTGCCCCATGTCCGAATACACCGACGCCATATCCTCGACCGAAGAGATCATCGAGGACGCCCGCAACGGGCGGATGTTCATTCTGGTCGATCATGAGGACCGCGAGAACGAAGGCGACCTGGTGATCCCGGCGCAGATGTGCACGCCGAACGCGATCACCTTCATGGCGATGCACGGGCGCGGGCTGATCTGTCTGGCGCTGACATCGGATCGGGCGGACCAGTTGGGCTTGCAGCTGATGGAACGAAAGAACTCCAGCCGCCATTCGTCGGCCTTCACCCTGTCGATCGAAGCTGTTGAGGGGATATCGACCGGGATTTCGGCGGCGGACCGGGCGCGGACGGTGTCGGTGGCGACCGATCCGTCGACAGGGGCCGGGGACATCGCGTCTCCCGGCCACATCTTCCCGCTGCGCGCCCGGGATGGCGGCGTGCTGGTCCGTGCGGGCCATACCGAGGCTGCCGTGGACGTCTCACGGCTGGCAGGGCTGAACCCGTCTGGCGTGATCTGCGAGGTGATGAACGACGACGGCACCATGGCCCGTCTGCCGGACCTGATCACCTTCGGTCAGAAGCATGGGATCAAGATCGGCACCATTTCCGACCTGATCGCGTACCGGCGCCGCCATGACAATCTGGTCAAGGAACGCTCGGTCAAGTCGGTCACGTCCGTCTATGGCGGCGACTGGCTGATGCGGGTTTTCACCGATGACCTGCAGGGGGCCGACCATGTCGTGCTGACCAAGGGCGACCTGACCACGCCCGAGCCGGTTCTGGTGCGGGTCCATGCGTTGAACCCGCTGGAGGATGTGCTGGGCCTTGGGGACGGCTCTGACCTGCCGGCGGCGATGCGGATCATCGGGGCGGAAGGCCGGGGCGCGGTGATCCTTCTGCGCGACACATCGATGAAGATGGTCGAGGACGGCGAACATTCGCCCCAGACCTTGCGCCAGTACGGCATCGGGGCGCAGATCCTGTCGGCGCTGGGGCTTTCGACGATCACGCTGGTCACGAACTCGAAGGCACCGAAACTGATCGGGCTGGAAGGCTATGACCTGACCATCGCGGGCACCCGCCCGATCAAGGAGTAAGCCATGGCTGGTTCAGAGACGCATTACACCCTGCCCCTGCCCACATTCGACAAGCCGGTGAAGCTTTTGATCGTGGTGGCGCCCTACTACAAGGACATCGCCGACAATCTGGTGGCCGGAGCGAGGGCGGTAGGTGCGGACTGCGGGGCCGAGGTTGACCTGATCGAAGTGCCCGGCGCACTGGAGGTGCCTTCGGCGATAGCGCTGGCGCAGCGGCTGGCGGACTATCACGGCTACGTCGCGCTTGGCTGCGTGATCCGGGGCGAGACGACGCATTACGACACGGTGTGCAACGACAGCAGCCGGGCGATCAGCCTTCTGGGGTTGCAGGGGGCCTGCATCGGCAACGGCATCCTGACGGTGGAAAACCGCGCGCAGGCCGAAGTGCGGGCAGACCCGGCGGGGCAGAACAAGGGCGGGGGTGCCGCAGCGGCGGCCTTGCATCTGGTGGCCTTGTCGCGCAAATGGGCCGGGACATCCAAAGGGATCGGTTTCCGGGCATGACGACGGCCAAACGTGACGAAAAGCGCCAGATGAAATCGGCCGCGCGGCTTTATGCGGTGCAGGCGCTCTTTCAGATGGAAAGCTCGGGCCAGACGGTGGAAACCATCACCCGTGAGTTCGAGACGCACCGCTTTGGTGCGACCTACGAAGAGGGCGAGTTCGCCGAGGGCGACGTGGATCACTTTCGCGCCGTGGTGGCGGCGGCAGTGAATTGGCAGGCGAAGATCGACCAGCTGACCGACCGGGCGCTGGTGGCGGCCTGGCCCATCGCCCGGATCGACCCTGTGCTGCGCGCGCTGTTCCGCGCGGCGGGGGCCGAGATCGTGGATATGGTCACGCCGCCCAAGGTGGCAATCACCGAATATGTCGACGTGGCGAAGGCTTTCTTTCCGGACGGCAAAGAGCCAAAGTTCGTGAATGCCGTTCTGGATCACATGGCGCGCGAGGCCAAGCCCGAGGCTTTCTGACGCGTCACAGGGATGTCTGATCTCATC
>JANMGI010000698.1:0-9024 GCA_031374565.1 Paracoccaceae bacterium
AACCTCAGGCGCCAAGTCGCGGAACGAGGGACAGTGAAGAGAGTACGGGGTTCCGGTCCCATGCCTCTGCACTATCATTTAGGGACCCGCTTCCCCGGTTAAAGACCTGTCGCAGAGACGTGATCATGTCTGCTCCAGCGCACCCGAGGCCGCATAGAGCGACACCGCCGCCGCGTTCGACACGTTCAGGCTGCCAAATGTCCCGGCAAAGGGCACGCGCGCCAGAATATCGCAGGTTTCGCGCGTCCTTTCGCGCAATCCCGGCCCTTCTGCCCCAAGCACCAGACCGATGGGCCGCCCGCCCACCGAGGCCACCGCATCGCCCAGAGTGACCGGTGCTTCGCCGTCCAGCCCGATCAGGGTGAAGCCCATGTCCTTCAGCTCTGCCATCGCTTCAGCCAAATTCGTGACTTTCAGATAGGGCTGCCGTTCCAGCGCCCCGCTGGCCGTCTTGGCCAAGGCTCCAGTTTCGGGAGCCGAGTGATGCTTCGGCGCGATCACGGCCCTTGCGCCGAACACTTCGGCCGACCGCAGAATTGCGCCCACGTTATGCGGATCGGTCACCCGGTCCAGAAGCACGACCAGCGGCAATCCGTCACCAGCGGCGCAGACATCGGTGAACTTGCCCCAGTTCAGCGCCTTCACCTCGACCGCAGCCCCCTGATGAACCGACCCTTCGTCAATGGGCACGTCAAAGTGGCGCGGCTCTACCAGTTCCGGTGCCATCCCCGAGGCCGCAACCGCCGATTCCAGCTTGTCGAGCGCGTTCTTCGTCACCACCAGCCGCAGCTTTTCGCGCTTGGGGTTCAAAAGCGCATCGCGCACCGCGTGCAGGCCGAAAAGCCAGACGGTTTCCCGCGCCTCGCGCCGTTCGCCGCGTTCCTTTTCCACCACCCAGGCCGGTTTCTTGCCACCAGCTGCCATCCTAAAACCCCCTGAAATCAAGCCCGGACCTTGGCCTGCGGACGCCGCTTGATGCAAGCCGAAATCTTGGCCCCACCCCCCCTGATCCACCCTTGACGCCCCCAGCCCCCTTGAGTAAACGACGCCTCAGTGGGCGATATGCTACAAGGTGTGGCAGCGGACTGTAACTCCGCCGAGGCGACTCATGCCTGGTTCGATTCCAGGATCGCCCACCATTCCCGAAACGGTCAGAACGGCAGGGACGCACGCAGATCACGGGCTGCTTTCAGGATCGTGCTTTGAGTGTCGGTCATCGGGAAGGACGCCAGAATGGCCCAAAGCTGGTGGGCTGCGGCGGTGTTGCCATCGCCGGCCGCTTGCATGAAGCGCAGGGCAATGACCTCGCGATCGCTCGCCATGGCCTTCAGCTTATCCGCCGCCCAACTGCCCCACCCGTCCTGACCATCGGTCAGCGCCGCGAACCACAGCGCCCGGACAGCGCTGCGAGAGGGGTTCAGCGCGCGCAGCGTCGCACCCTCGGGACCGTCGAACGTGATCATTGCAGGGCCTCGATCATGCGGCGCAGGGGCACGTAGCGGATGGTGAAATCCAGCAGTGGTTCAGACGAAATGCGGGGGGAAAGAGGGCCGATCAGCGAAGCAACTATCCGGTTCGCCGCATCACAGAACCGTCGCCGTTCGTCTTGCACGCGGGACAGTGTCGCACGGCGCACCTCCTCGCGGCTCAGGTTGCGCGCAAGCATCTGGGCCACACCATTGCGCACGGCCTCGGGCGTGGGATCGACGATCAGCGCAGTGTCCGTCGTGAACAGAAGGTCGCGTCCCCCAATCGACGGCACCGAAACCACCGGCAGCCCCGCCATCAGATATTCGCCCGACGCGCGCATGCAGCCTTCTTCCTGTGATAAAGCAAGACCCACCCCGGCCCGCGACATCACCGACGCCAGTTCCTGACGGCCAAGGTAATGATACCGGCCCTGATCCAGCGTGTGGTTGACGAAATGCGCTGTCGGGCAAAGCTGGCGCAGTCTGTCAAACTGCGCGCTTTCCGACGGATCGACCGGTGCGCCGTAAACAAACAGCGGTGCCACCAGCGCACTGGCCAGTTCGTGATTTTTCCAGGGGGCAAGGCGGGCCACGTAGATGGCATCCGATTGCGGCATGCCGGGATGCGGCGCGACATCTTCCGCAAAATGCCGCTCGTCATTGAAGAGGTTGGGGTTGCCGGGGATCGAGCGGATGCCGACCTCGCGATACTTCCGGGCCTCGCGATCCGACACATGCAGCGCAACGAAATGGTGGCCCGGGTTGCAGCCCTCTGCCAGACGCAGGCTGGCGGCCAACGGCTTGAGGTCCGTGGTTTCCATCGTCCAGGTCGGCTTCAGGAAATGCACCCCCCGGTGTTGGGCAAGGGCCCGGTCTGGCCCGGCAAGCCATTCGGCAAAGAATGACCGGCCGTATTGGATTGCGGTGAAGGTGATTGCGGGATCATGGGCGAAGACAAAATTGTAGCCGCCTTCGTCCAGAAGTGCTGCATCGCGCGGTGCGATCACTTCGGCAACTGGCGCGCGCGGGGACTGACCCAGTTCTGCCAGCGGCGGCGCCTCGGCATAGTCCAGAAGCCCCAGCCCCGCCAACGCCGCCGCTGCCTCAAAGCCGTTCTCGATCTTGTCGCGCCAGACCGCGTTGCTGTCCTGCTTGACCACCCAGGCGTCGGTTCGGGTGGTCTTGAAGCTTGCACCGTGTCCGATGGCCTGTAAGGCCAACGCCACCCGGTCGATGCGCAGTGTTTCGTCCAGATCCAGATCGTCCTCATACCCTAGTCGCGCTACTTTCACACCGCTTGCGACCACGGCGTTCAGCATCGCGTCCAGATCACGGTCCTGCCGGAATGCCGCCTTCAAGAACGTCGGCACCGACAGCACGGGGCGAAGTCCGGTCGTGTCTTCCCTGACGTAGGCCCGGGTGATCGACCCCTTGAGTTCCGAGATGTAGCGATGAATGCGGCTGCGGGTCAGAAAGATCACGCTCAGGTTCGGGCGGCGCAACAGCGTCTCCAGCACGGGGATCGAAATGTGCCTGGCAAAGATCTTGCAGGACATCGACACATGCCCTTCGGCACGGGCGGCTTGTGACAAGGCTTCAAAGTAGGCGACCGGATCGTCGTTGCGCACCTTCAAGAACACCGGATCATCCGGCTTGGCAGGGCCGGTCCCCAACGCCTCGCCCAGCCGCGTCAGGATGGCCGGGTAATGCTCCAGCCCTTGCGCTTTGCCGTCGAAGAAGATCTCGAAGAACCCGGCATTGCCGTCCAACTTGCGCAAGATCGACGACAGCAGGTTCGACCCCGACCGCCCCAGCCCAAGCACAAGGATCTCCCTGAACTCTGTCATTCCCGCCCCTTCCACACATCCCAGTTGGGCGTGCTGGTCACAAGACCCATCCGGACCAGCTGGTCCACACCCCGGTAGCGTCGCGCCCACAGACCACGCCGGATGCCGTTCCCGTTCAGTCGTGCAAGCATGTCACGATAGAAGCGTCCACCCAGAAAATGCTCGCCACGCTCTACCGCCTCGACGAAACGGGCCTTCGCGTCGCCCACGAATTTGTAGTGCAGGAGGGCCGTTGTCACGTCGCACGGGGGCAGATGCGTGTGCAGATGGTTATTTTCCAGAAACACCACATCCGGGTCGACCCTCACCAAAGGCGACTTGGTGATCAGGAATTGCCGACCCGTCAACCGCCCGCGCACTCCGCCCTGCACCATACGGTAAGGCGGCAGGACCGACCGGAAGCTCACATACTTCCTGTCAAAGTAGCGATGTCCGGCAAAACCCTTCCGCGCCGATGCGGGCGTGGCGAACATGTCCAGCATGTAGGACGGGAAACATCCCGCCCCGCGCACCTCGGCATAATCGACAAGGTCGGTCAGGCTGCGGCCCTGATCCAGTCCGGGAAAAACCAGATGTTCGTCGATATCGACGAACAGCGCCCAACGGCCCAGGGCATGGGTTTGGATCAGCGGGTTGATCCAGGCCACGCCATGCGCCGAGGCGCGAAAGCTGCCGGGATGGTCGTAAAGCACCACGTCGGGCTGCCGCGCGAGGAACTCGCGCGTGCCGTCGGTCGAGGCGTTGTCGACAATGACCAGGCTTTCGACACCCAGCTGCCGATAGTGGTCAAGGAAGGGCTGGACATAGTCGATCCCGTTGAACACCACGGCAAAGACCACCACACGGCCCTTCACGGCCTGACTGGGGCGGGCCGGAAGGGCAGGATCGGTCTTGGCACTGAAGACCCGGTAGCCCCCTTCGCGCCCGTGCTGGATCCAGGCCTTGCGCACCGCGTCATGCGCGCCGTCGGTTTGGCGGAAACTCAGTTCCACCTCGCGCAGAAGACGCGCGCGGCGCAGCCCCTCGGGTAACCCTGACAGGTGCGCCCGTGCCTCCGCGTCCCGTTCGCAGGCAATAAGCAGAGACAGATACAGCCGGTGGAAGAACGGATTACCTCGCGCATGCGGCACGCCGGCTTCAACCACGGACAGTGCCTCGGCAAGGTCTGACCGGGACCGTGCGGCGTTCTGCACGTAGCTGCCGTACTGCATTTCCGGCCCGGCATGGGTCACGCCCAGCTGACGATAGGCCCGATAGGCCTGCCGAGCCTGCCGCCGGGTGGCTGATGGGTCGGTCGTCGCGATCCCCAACCGCAGCCGACAGGCGCTTTCGCCGGTCTGGTCCGGAAGACGCGCCAGAATGTCCCGCGCGAGGGCGTAATCATCCGCATCCAGTGCGATCAGGGCCTGCAATTCCACCGCCTCCGGACGTCCCGTCAGCACCTTTGCCGAGCGGACCAGAAGCGGCGTCACCTCGGCCAGCCGGTCAAGCCGGATCGCGACAAAGCGCAGAAGCTGCGCGATGGCGGCACTGTCCGGCACACGGTCCAGAAACGCGCTGCCCTCACGCAGACACTCATCAAGACGCCCAAGGGCCTCCAGCGCGGCAAGGTAGATCGTCGCCAGATGCGGGTCGGTCACGGTGTCAAGACCACCCATCGCCTGAACCTGGGCGCAAAGTTCGGCATAGGCGTTGCCCGCCTGAAACGTTTCAACCAGCGCCGACACCAGGTCCGGGGCACCGGTGTTGGTCCTTGCCCTTGCCAACGCCAAAGCCTCATCGACCCGGCCGACTGAAACCAACCCGCGCAGCTGCGCCGCCTTGGCCCGACTAGGGTCGTGTTCTGGGGCCAGCAGCACCAGCAAACGCAGCCGTTCGGCCCCGTCGTCGCAATGGCCCAGCAGAAAGTCGGCCCGCGCCAATGCGTCAAGGATCACCGGCTTGTGACCCTCCTCCGGCGCAAGGCTGGACAGCACCGCCCGCAGGGTCCGCACGATATCGGCCTGACCACGGATGGTTTCGTGCAACATCCAGCGCGCGATCAGTTCCATGTCCCTGGGAAAGCGCCGCGCAGCTTCGCGGTCGGCCCAATTCAACCAGTCATCTGCGCCCTGCGCTTCTGCCGCATCGATCAGCGCAAGGAAATCTTCATAGGCCGCAGCACCCTCGCGCCGGGCAACCCCGACTTCGGACGCAAAGGGCGGAAGCATGTCCTGCTCCCGCCCATCTTTTTTCATCGTCACCACCAATGTCGCCAGCGTCAGTAGACGTAGACCGACGTAAAGCCGTTCGGGTTGCTGTCCTCGAAGGCGATCTTGTGCACCGCTTTCGGCAGATTGGTGAAGTTCGCCGTGCGCTGCACTACGATCTCCCGCGCGGTGGCCGCGTAATTGGCGGTCAGGGACGAAGATCCGCAGGCCTCAAGATAGGCGATGTAGACCTCGGTCTTGTCCAGCTTCGTCACATAGTCCCAAAGCTTTTCGCTTTGGGCGGCATATTCGGGCTTGGTGCAAAGATCACTGATCGCGATCCCGCTGTGCTCTTGAGCCAAAAGTGTGGACGGGGCAACAGCCGCCGCGCCCACGGAAAAGAGGAACCGACTGACAATTTTTCTCACGTCTGTCTCCATGCAAGTATTCGCGTTTGTGCGTATAAAGCGCCTGACGCGTAGGTCAATCGCCTGTTAACCATCTGTTCCGAAACTCGGGAAATACTGCGGCCCGATTGCGGCACAATTGGACAAATCACCCCGACCTACAGGTTTCCTTGCCCCAAATGGTCGCATGTCGTGCCTGCCAGCGTTCCGCAGGGTCACCTACGGGCCGCTTTAAGCATCTCACCCGACCATCCCTCCCACTTTCGCTGCGGTCCCACAAAAAAGAATCACTCGAAATCCAACGTACTTCATGTAATGTTAATTGCATTAACAATCCACGAGGCCCGCATGGATCGTCGTCAGTTCGCCCTTGGTAGCCTTGGTCTGGCCGCCAGCCTTGCCGCCGGTCCGGCCGTGGCACAAACCGCTGGTTACACCGGCCCGAATGTCGTTCTGGTCCGCTTTGGTGGCGGGGTCCGGCGGGCGGAAACCATTGATGAGGCAGCCACTTACGCCCCCTACCTGCGCCACGTCCTTGCCCCGCGCGGCACCTTTATCCCCGATCTGCGAATCGACAAGCTGGAAGGCGTCAACACCTCCCACGCCGAAGGCACGCTGAACCTTCTGACCGGGCGCTACCTTGCCTACCGTGAGTTGTCGGACACCTTCAGTGACCGGCTGGAGCCGACCGAACCTACCCTCTTCGAATACCTTCGGCGCAGCTTCGATATCCCGTCGCATCAGGTCCTTCTGATCAATGGCGAGGATCGACCGCAGGAAGAATTCTTCACCTTCGGCGCGGGCGATCATTTCGGCGTGGAGTACCGGTCCGAAATGCTGTCGCTGCACCGCTACAAGCTTTACCGCACCGCGCAGCAACTGGTCGAAGCAAAGCTGCCTGAGGACGATCTTCTCAAAGTCCATGAAGAACGCGATGCCCTCCTCACAGAGGACCCTCGTGGTGCGACCCCAGACCCCTCGCCCGAGGTCAATGCGTTCTGGGCGCGCTGGCGGCAGGACTACGGCGATACCGGCTTCAAGAACCCGCGTGGCGACCGGCTTCTGACCGAACTCAGCGTGCGCGCCATGACCGAGTTGAAGCCCCGCTTCCTGATGGTGAACTATCAGGACCCCGACTATGTCCACTGGGGCAATCCCAGCCACTATACCCGCGCCATCGCCATCATCGACGAAGGCTTGCAACGCCTGGTCAGCGCCGCCGATGCCGATCCGTTTTACCGGGGCAACACCATCTTCGTGATCACGCCCGACTGTGGGCGCGACGCAAACCCCCTCACGGAAGTGCCGTTCCAGCACCACTTCAACTCGCGAAGCGCGCATGAAACCTGGGCGGTGATCTTCGGCCCCGGCATCGGCAAGGGGGTCATCGACAAGCCCGTCGACCAGTCCGCCATCGCCCCCACCATCGCCGCCGCCATGGGCTTTTCTGCCAGCCGCGCCGAAGGCCGGGCGGTGGAGGAGATCTTCCTGTGACCCACGCTCCCGACTCCGCAATCTCCACCTACGGCCCCGGTCGGTTGTCGCGCCTTGCCCGCCTTGTGCTGAACGTCGCAATCGGGGCGTTCCTCTGCACGGGCCCCGTCACGGCAGTCATCGCGCTTGGCTGGCTGACCCGCCGACAGGGCCACGCGGCCCGCGACCGTTTCGGCGCTGCCGAAGAAGCCCGCAGCTGGTTTCTTGGCCCGCGTGAGCTTCAGGGCCGCCCGACCGGACGCCTCTCGCGCGCCCTTGGAGGCCTTGCCGCCAACATCCGCGCCGGGCTGATGGCCCTGACCGCACTTCTGGCCTGGACACTGCCCTTCACTCTCCTTTGGCTGGGTGCTTGGTGGGCGGGGTGGGAAAATTCTTTCAACAAGGGCTATGAGCAGGCCCTCGTCGGCCCCTCGGTCTCCCTTCTTGGAGGGCTGATCGCCGCCCTGATCCTGCCCGCCCTGCCGCTGATGCTGGCCCATCTCGCGACCGAGGACCGCCTGTCCGCCGCGTTCGAACTGCGCCGGTTGCGCTCGGTGGTCGCACAAGCCGGATGGCGCATTCCTGCGCTCAGCCTTCTGACTGCGCTCTTTGCGCTGCCAATCTTCGCCGTGCGCGGGCTGGTCGCCACGGCAACCGACTGGGCACCCTGGGTGCAGGACCTGACCCCGGATGAGGCCAGCGCCCTGCGCGGCCAGATCGCCCTGACACTCGCAGCCATCGTCTTCCTGACCACCTGGGTCCTGCGGGCCTTGGCCACGCGCACCTACGCCACCGCTGCCCCGCGCGCCGCAGGTCTGAAGCCGGGCCTCTGGGACGGATCGCAGGCCAGCGAGGCCGCCGAACCTGCAAAGCCCCCGTCACGCCTTCTGACCGGGCTTTGGTATGGCCTTGCCATGGTGATCACGCTGGTGCTGGCGTTCCTGATCCTGGCTGGTCAATTTCTTGATCACGCCTGGTGGCGCTGGCTTTTTCACCCCGCGCTGACATTGCCTTGGGCGGGATAAGTTAGCCCGGCAGCGTCACGATGATGGCGCCCCGGTCCGTGGCGACCACGGTATGCTCGTATTGCACCACCGGGGCGGCAGGTGCGCTGAACAGGGTCCAGCGGTCTTGCCCGTCCCGCGCCATCCGTCCCCCAAGCGACAAGAATGGCTCGACTGTCAAAACCAGCCCACGATGGATGCGCCGCCGGTCCCGATTGGGCCAGGTCGCAATCTCTTCGGGGTCCTCGTGCAAGGCCCGGCCGACGCCGTGGCTGGCCAGATTGCGGATCAGGGAATAGCCCCGCTTGGCCGCAAAGCGCCCGATGGCATTGCCAATCCCGGCCAAAGGCCGGTCGTGCCCGACTTCGGCAATACCGGCTTCCATCGCGCGCCGCCCGTCGCGGCACAGCCGGGCGATGTCACGCCGCACCGGGCCAATCGGAAAGCTGGCCCCGGTATCAGCGAAAAAACCGTCCTTCACCGCCGACACGTCGATGTTCACCAGATCGCCCGCCGCAAGCACCCGCTTGCCGGGAATGCCATGCGCGATCTCTTCGTTGACGCTGATGCAGGTCGCACCCGGGAACCCGTAGGCCACCTCGGGTGCGGACTGCGCGCCCGCCGCCTCCAACAGG
>JANMGI010000001.1:0-1745 GCA_031374565.1 Paracoccaceae bacterium
ATTCAAGGCGTCGAGCCCGGCCGGCAAATACCTGACCGAGCGCCAGGTGCCGGTGAAGGACTTCAACTCCTACGGCTCGCGGCGCGGCAACCACGAGATCATGATGCGCGGCACGTTCGCGAACATCCGTATCAAGAACGAAATGCTGGGCGGCGCCGAAGGTGGGTACACCATCGGCCCGGACGGCCAGCAGACCTCGATCTTCGACGCTTCGATGGCCTATCAGGCCGAAGGCACGCCGCTGGTGATCTTCGTCGGGGTCGAATACGGCGCAGGCTCCAGCCGCGACTGGGCGGCCAAGGGCACGGCGCTTTTGGGCGTCAAGGCGGTAATCGCCGAATCGTTCGAGCGCATCCACCGCTCGAACCTCGTCGGCATGGGCGTGATCCCGTTCGAATTCACCGGCGGCGACACCCGCAAGACCCTTGGCCTGACCGGCGACGAAGTGGTCTCGATCAGCGGACTTGAGGGCGACCTGAAGCCGCTTTCGACCGTCCCCTGCACCATCCGCTATGCGGACGGCACCGAGAAGGTGATCCAGATCAAGTGCCGGATCGATACCGCAATTGAGATCGAATACGTCGAAAACGGCGGCGTGCTGCACTATGTGCTGCGGAACCTCGCAGCGTCCTGATTTCGGAAATCGCCCGATCTGGAAACACACTGTTTCCAAGGAAGGCCCGGGCGATGCTCGGGTATTCACTTTTTGTTCTCATCTTGCAAGGCAGTCTGTTGGCATCCACAGCCAGAAGGCTTCACCCCATGTCGCACCGTTTTCCGCAGCTTCGCCCTCAGGACCAGATGATGCAGACCCCCCACCCCAACGCCCGCGCCCTGCCCGTTCCGGCCCCCGTCGACCTGACGCTTCTCGCCGCGCTGGCCTTTGTCGTGGTTTTGGCGCTGATCTAACGCGCGGCACCCGTAGGGTGGCCGTTCCCGAGCCCTTCGCGCAGGGTTGGCCCACGGGTTTCACAGGTTAAGAAACCCCTAACGTCCGCGACCAAGTCTTTGAAATCAAAAGCCGCGATTTTCTGTCCACCGTGGACATCACTCCTGCCCGGCCAAAGCCTTCTCCAGTTCCGGCTTGAACCGGGCCTCGTAGTCAGTCCCGACCAGCGGCCCGACAAAGCGGAACAGAACCGTCCCGTCACCGCCAACGATGAAGGTTTCCGGCGGGGCCGTGACCCCCCACTCCACCCGGTTGCGACCTTGCGGGTCGGTCGCCACCCCGATGAAGGGATTGCCTTCCTCGGCCAGATATTCGACCGCCTTCGCGTCGTCATCCATGATGTTGACGCCCGCGACCCGCACACCCTTTTCGGCCATCGCTTTCAAGACCGGATGCTCGGCCCGGCAGGGCGGGCACCAGGTGGCCCAGAAGTTCACCACCGTGACCTTGCCGGTCCGCAGGTCGGCATCCGTGACCCCAGGAATCCCCGGCAGTCCGGTTGCAGGCAGGACCGGGGCCGCACGGCCGACGAAAACCGACTGCAGCTCTCCAGGGTTCGCCCGGTGCATCCCCGCATAAAACAGCCCCGCCAGCCCCGCAAACAGAACCGGGGGCAGCACCATCAGCCATCTAGCCATCAGACTTCCCCTGCCGCGCCTCGACTTCAGCCAAGGCCCGTTTCATCCGGGCCGACTGCCACAGCGTCAGCCCCACCAAAGCGGCGATCAGAACGGCGGTCACCCCGTAGGACCCCAGCACCGCGACCGCGTATTTCCCCAGCTCCGGCATCACGCAA
>JANMGI010000040.1:0-6830 GCA_031374565.1 Paracoccaceae bacterium
CGCGCTGATGCGCGCCGGCCGCATCGTGCAGAAGGGCGCACCCTACAACGTCTACAACGCCCCCGTGGACAAGGCGGCGGCGGCGTTCTTCAGCGATGTCAACGTGATCCGGGGTGTTTCCAAGGGCGCGCTGACCGAAACGCCTTTCGGTGCCTTCCTGACCCCCGGTCACAAGGACGGGGCGGCAGTCGAGATCGTGATCCGCCCGCAGCATCTGCGCATCGATTTCGACCGGGCCGGTCGCGGCCCGAACCCGACGCCAGAGGACGGCACTCCGGCCCGGGGCACCGTCCTGCGCAGCCGGTATCTGGGGCGCGAGAGCCTGGTCGATTTCGCGATGGACTTCGAGGGTGCGAAGCTGACCGCCAGCGTGCCGGGGGTGTTCCTGCCAAAACCGGGCACCGCTCTTTGGCTGATGATCCGGCGGGATCGGTGCTTCGTGTTCGGGGTGTAACCGCTACCCGTCCACCTCGACCCCCGATTGCGGCAAGAGGGTCGCAACTTTGAACAAGAGGCTCCGCGCCGCCTTTGCCCGCTGGTTCCCCTCGGCCCCCACATGGCGCAAGCCCTCCACAAGCGCCTCCAGCTCTTCGGGGGTCAGCATCAGGGGCGGCAGCACCAGGGGCGAGCGCAGAAGATAGCCCAGGCCCCGCTCCCCCGTCACCGGCAGGCCCGAGGCTGCCAGCATCTCCATGTCGCGCCAGATCGTGCGGGTCGACACGCCGAGTCGTTCCCCGATTTCCCGGGCCGTGTGCAGCCGCCCGTCGCGCAGGGCCTGGACGATGTCATACAGACGTGCGTCGCGTTTCATCGGTCTTTCCCGGTGCAGAGGGGGCGAAATTGCCCGACTTACTGACAAAATACTGTCAGTAGACTGCGCTGCGCAAGCCGCTTGGGTCTTGGAGACAGGGGGCCATCCGCAATATTGAGAACTCAAGACAGCTTTCAGTCCCGCCGATGCGCGGGCCACTACAGGAGACTACGCATGCACGCTCCCGGACCTATGCAGCTTTTGCTGATCGCCATTGTCCTTCTTGTGCTCTTCGGCCGCGGCAAGATCGCCGGAATGATGGGCGAAGTCGGCAAGGGCATCACTGCCTTCAAGAAAGGCATCAAGGACGGCAACGAAGAGATCGAGAAGGCCGCCGCCGACAGCGCCAAGGACGTCAGCCCCGACAAGGACAAGGTCTGATCGTCTGATCCTTCGGGAGAGAGTGGATGGACTTCAGCTGGTCCGAGATGATGCTGGTCGGGATCGTCGCGTTGATCGTGATTGGTCCCAAGGACCTTCCGGGCATGTTCCGCGAATTGGGCCGGATCACCGCCAAGATCCGGTCCATGGGGCGTGAGTTCAGCCGGGCGATGGAACAGGCGGCCAAGGAATCGGGTGTCAAAGAGGCAACCGACGGGCTGAAAGCTATGACCAATCCGGTCGGGACCGGTCTTGGCGCGGTGAAGTCTGCGGCGGACCGGTTCGAGAAGTGGGATCCCATCAAGAACGCCGCCGTGCCGTCAAAACCGCTGACACCGCCACCCATGCCGGCGACGGTGACGGCTGCGGCACCAGAAACGGTGCCTGCCAAAGCCACGGTGCCGGAAACGGGATCGGCCACGGCAGCGCTTTTCGAAAAGAAGGCCGCCCGCAAGGCTGTGGTGGACGAGGCGTCGGCCAAACTCAAGGCGATTGCCCAGCCTGAAACGCCAGCAACTGCGCCCAAAGCCAAGCCGCCAGCGCCCAAACCTTCGGCCGCCGCGTCCAAGGCCCCAACGCCCAAGGTTCCGGGCCGCCGCCGCAAGAAGCCCGAAAGCACGGGTGGGGACGAGGCATGACCACGAATGACAACATCGAAGACAGTTCGGCCCCGCTGGTCGAGCATCTGACCGAACTGCGCAACCGCCTGATCTGGTCGGTTATGGCGTTCATGGTCGGGATGGTGCTGTGCTTCATCGTGGCCGAGCCGATCCTGGATTTCATGCTGCGTCCCATCGAACAGGCAATGCGTGCGCTGGGCAATCCGAACCCGGTGATGCAGTACACAGCGCCGCAAGAGTATTTCTTTACGTTGATGCACATCGCCATGGTCGGCGGGTTGATGGTCAGCTTTCCGGTCATCGCATACCAGCTTTGGCGGTTCGTGGCGCCCGGATTGTATCGCACTGAAAAGCAGGCATTCCTGCCATTCCTGATCGCCTCGCCGGTTCTGTTTCTCATCGGAGGTGCATTTTCGCATTTCGTCGTGACCCCGATGGCGATGAAGTTCTTTCTTGGATATGCCGACACGTCGTCAGTGCTTACGGCGCTTATCCCCGGTTTTGGCAGTGCGCCAGGCGATGCCGCCACGACGGCTGCCGTGCCGAAGGAAGGCATCGAGATCGTCTTCCAGGGCAAGGTGAATGAGACGCTGGACATCAGTCTCAAACTGATCATGGCGTTCGGGCTTTGCTTCCAGCTGCCTGTTCTTCTGACCCTGATGGGCAAGGCCGGACTGGCCACATCGGTCGGACTTGCGAAAATGCGGCGCTATGCGATCGTGATCATCCTCTTCGTCGCTGCCCTTGTGACGCCGCCGGACATCATGAGCCAGCTGATCCTCTTTTCCTGCATCTATCCGCTGTATGAGGTGTCCATCATCCTGATCCGCCGGATCGAGAAAAAGCGTGAGGCCGAATTGCGGGCTGAGGGGCTTTGGGTCGACATACCGGACGATGAGGGAGAGCCCGAGAAGTGACCGACCCGCTGGAGCGGATAGCCGCAGCGCTGGAGCGGCTGGCCCCGGCGCCGATGCCAGCCCCTGACTTCGGGTCCGAAGCTTTCGTTTGGCACACGTCGCCTGACCGGCTTGACCCGGTGGCGCATGTGTCCCGGGTCGACCTGTCGCTTCTGATCGGGGTCAACAGGTCGCGCGACACGCTTCTGGAAAACACCCGTCACTTTGCCGCCGGGCTGCCCGCGAACAACGCTCTGCTTTGGGGGGCGCGGGGGATGGGGAAGTCGTCGCTGGTAAAGGCGGTCCATGCCGCCGTCCGTGCCGAAGGTCATGACCTGAAGATCGTTGAGCTTTCGCGTGAGGATCTGCCCTCGGTCCAGCGCCTGCTGGCGCATCTGCGGGCGACGCCGCTTCGTTTCCTTCTGTTTTGCGACGACCTGTCGTTCTCCCACGATGACCAGCACTACAAGTCGCTCAAGGCGGTGCTGGACGGCGGGATCGAGGGGCGGCCCGAGAATGTGCTTTTCTACGCCACCTCGAACCGCCGCCACCTGATGCCGCGTGACATGATCGAGAACGAACGTTCCACCGCGATCAGCCCATCCGAGGCGGTGGAAGAGAAGGTGTCGCTCTCGGACCGCTTTGGCCTGTGGCTGGGCTTCCATCCCTGTAGCCAGGACGACTATCTGGCAATGATCCGTGGCTACTGCGCGGCGCATGGGGTGCGGGTGCCTGCGGACCGGCTGCACGCCGAAGCCATCGAATGGCAGGCGACGCGGGGCGGGCGGTCGGGCCGGGTGGCCTGGCAGTTCTTCTGCGACCTTGCGGCGCGCGAAGGGGTGCGCATCCGGGCGTGACACATGATCTTCACTTGCAGTGCACCGCAACTCGCCTTAGGCGGGACGCATCATGATCACTGAAATTCTGGTCATTCTGGCCCTGATCGTCGTGAACGGCGTACTTGCGATGTCCGAACTGGCCATCGTCAGCGCCAGACCGGGCCGGTTGAAGACGCTGGAGGCGAAAAGCCGCGGCGCACGCATGGCGCTGCGTCTGGGCGAAAACCCGGGGCGGTTCTTGTCCACAGTGCAGATCGGGATCACCGCTGTCGGCGTGTTGTCGGGCGCGCTGTCGGGGGCGACCCTTGGTCACCGGCTGGAGCTTTGGCTGGTGGCGCAGGGCCTTGACGCCGACTGGGCCGCGACCCTTGGCGTCGGCGGTGTGGTCGTGGCGATCACCTACGTCAGCCTGATCGTCGGTGAACTGGTCCCCAAGCAAATGGCGCTCCGCAATCCCGAAGCCGTGGCGATCCGCATGGCCCCGGCGATGACCTTCCTGTCAGTGATCGGCGCGCCGCTGGTCTGGTTTCTGGAACGGTCGGGCCGGGTGCTCCTGTGGCTTCTGGGTCAGCGCGGGACCAGCGAAAACCGGGTGACGGAAGAAGAAGTCCATGTCCTTCTGGCAGAGGCGCACGAAGGCGGGGTGCTGGAGACCGAAGAGCGCGAGATGATCACCGGGGTGATGCGGCTCTCCGACCGCACCGCCCGCGCGCTGATGACCCCCCGGCACGAGGTCGAGATGCTGCCCCTGGACGCGACTGGGGCCGAAGCCGTTGCTGCGATCCGCAAGATCGCCCGCCCCCGGATGCCGGTCGCCAACAGCGACGGCGATGTCGTGGGTATCGTGCTTCTCGCCGACGCCTTCCAGGTGGTGTCGCGGCGCGAGACGCTGGATCTCAAGGCGCTGGTCCGCGACGTGCCGGTGGTGTCGGACCAGGCCGAGGCGCTGGATGTCTTTGAAATTCTGCAAAAATCCGAACACCGCTTTGCCCTTGTCTATGACGAGTACGGTCACTTTGAAGGCATCCTGACCACTGGCGACGTGCTGGAGGCAATCACCGGGGCCGTCGCATCCAGTGACATCGACGAACCCGCCATCGTCACGCGCGATGATGGCAGCCACCTTGTCGCGGGCTGGATGCCAGTCGACGAATTCTGCGACCGGCTTGGTCTTCCACGCGAGCTCGCCGGGGAATATGACACGGTCGCCGGCCTGATTCTGCACCAGCTGGGCCATATTCCCGACCTTGCCGCGCATTTCACCGTCGAGGGTTACCGCTTCGAGGTCATCGACTTGGACGGGCGCCGCATCGACAAGGTGCTTGTGTCGCAAGTGGCGGGCTGACCTGTCATCGCCCGATTTCTTCAAAGGCACCGGCCCGGAATTTTTGAACATTCCGGCGCGCTCACGAAAGCTGTTTACTGAAGATATCCCACCGGATCAAAGCTTTGCTTCGAAGTGTTGCGCACTTCGAAGTGGACAAAGGCCGGGTCACCGGCTGCCACCTTGCCGATGGCCTGACCGCGCTTCACCTTGTCGCCCTTCTTCACCGCCATGCTGCTGACGCCCACGTAGACCGTCAGCAAGTCGCCGGAATGGCGGATGATCACGATCCCCTTGCCGTTGGTGTCCGCCGACAGCACCGTCACCGTCCCGGCTTCGGCCGCTTTCACCGCACTGCCCGCCGCAGCGGCAATGTCGATGCCCTGGTTCTTCTTGGCATCATAGCCCCGGATGATCTTGCCCGCGACCGGCATCGCCATCTTGGTCGAAGTGGTCGTCTCGGCCCCAAGGTCGGGCGAGGGCGGCGTCGCCTTGGGCTTGGTGCCCGCGGCTTCGGTCTTCTCATCTGGCAAGGGTTTCGAGGCCGAGGGCGGCTCGGGTGTCGGGGTGCCAGCGCCTGGGGGCGTCGGCACCGGCTCGGGGTTGGGGGCGGCTGCGGTTGCGATCGGGATGATCAGGGTCTGGCCCTCGCGCACGGCCATGTCGGAGCCAAGCTGGTTCCAGTCCGCCAGCGCCTTGGCTGACACGTTGTAGGCGCGTGCGATGGTAAAGGCGGTTTCGCCCCGCGCAACACGGTGGGTCAGGGGTTGGCCCGACACCGGCTTTGATGCCACGGGTGAGGGTTTGACGGGGGTGGGGCCAGCCTCGTCCAGCGCGGTGGTGGCAATCGAGGTGATGTCGATGCCGCCGCCCGAACCCGTCCCGCCTATCACCGCCGGTTGCGGTGCAGCCGACACGCGCTTGGGCAAAAGCAGCATCTCGCCATCGCGCAGGGTGTCGGTCGGACGCAGCGCGTTGGCTTGCGCAAGGTCATTCGGGTTCATCCCCAAGCGGCCTGCCATGCTGGCAACCGTCTCGCCGCGTTGGGCGCTGGCCATCTGGTAATCGGGGTAGGAGATGACGCCGTTGCCATCGGGCGTGGGGGCCGCTGCCGTGGCTTGCCGCGCGGCGTCTGACGTATCGCCGCCGCCCGCGCGCAGGTCCCAGTCCAGGGTCTTGGTGTCAAGACAGCCCGTCAGGGCCAGGGCACTTGCCCCCATGACCAGGGTTGCCCGAAGTCTGCTGCCGGTTCTTGTCATCTTGTCCCGCCTGATCAACCGCCCGCCCGGGTTTCGCCCCGAAAGGCCCCCCGATGTCTGGCGCATATACTACTCGGACCCAATCCCTTCGACCAGTGGCACAAAGCGCACTGGGCGAAGTTCTTCATAGTCAAACCCGCTTGCGGTCCGCGTGACCTTGATCAGCGCCTGCACCGCATCGGACTGGCCCACCGGCACCACCATGATCCCGCCGGGCTTCAACTGCTCCAGAAGGGGGCCAGGGGGGTCCTCTGCCGCTGCCGTCACGATGATCCGGTCAAAAGGCCCCTGATCCGGCAACCCGTGCGAGCCGTCCGCCGTAAATGCCGTGACATTGGCAAGGTCAAGCTGGCGGAAAAGTTCGGCCGCTTCGCGCACCAGACGCCGGTAGCGGTCCACCGTGTAGACCCGCCGCGCCAGCTGCGACAGGATCGCGGCCTGATAGCCAGACCCGGTGCCCACCTCCAGTACCGTGTCGCGCGGATTCACGTGCAGCGCCTGCGTCATCAGCCCGACCACCGAAGGCTGGCTGATCGTCTGGCCACAGGCGATGGGCAGCGGCATGTCTTCATAGGCGCGGTCGGCGAAGGTGCCCCGGACAAACAGCCCACGGTCGATCTTCTCCATCGCGGTCAGCACGCGGCTGTCGGTCACGCCACGCGATCTTAGTTGAAAGAGAAAGCGCATCTTGCGTTCGGCA
>JANMGI010000067.1:0-3619 GCA_031374565.1 Paracoccaceae bacterium
GACCTAAGATCACCGGGAACAAGCATATGCCCGACCGACACCCGGTTGTCGAAAACAAAGCATTCCCCCTGCCAAAAACTGTCAGCAGCAGGCACATCTTCCAGATACTTCAGGATGCCGCCCTTCAGGTGGTAGACCTGATCAACCCCTTGACCCAGAAGATAATTCGTGGATTTCTCGCACCGAATACCGCCGGTGCAGAACATCGCGATCCGCTTGCCGGCGAACTGCTCGCGATGGGCCTGCCACCAATCTGGAAACTCGCCGAAGGCGCGGGTGCCTGGGTCGACCGCACCCTGAAAGGTGCCAATGGCAACCTCGTAATCGTTTCGGGTGTCGATCACCACGGTGTCCGGATCGATGATCAGCGCGTTCCAGTCGGATGGCTGAACGTAACTCCCGACCCGGGCCAGAGGGTCCACGTCTGGCTGGCCCATCGTCACGATTTCCCGCTTCAGCCGTACTTTCATCCGACCGAAAGGCATTGATTCTGCGAAGCTTTCTTTCCATTCCAACCCGGCGGACCCCGGCAGGCCCCGGATCGCCGCCAGCACCGCATCTATGCCGTCGCGGGTCCCGGCAATGGTCCCGTTGATCCCTTCGGGGGCCAGCAGAAGCGAGCCCTTCACCCCATTGGCGGTGCAAGACTCCAGCAGCCCCGGCCTAAGGGCAGCGGGGTCGGGAAAGCGGGTGAAATGATACAGCGCGGCGACGGTCAGCATGGCCCCCCTTTGCGCCCAAGTGCCCCGAATTTCAAGCGCTTCGCTTGACGCCCCCCGGCCCCGCACTTACGCAAGGAAGATGACCGAGAGGAGGCCCGCGATGAAAGCCGCACATGAAGCGCTGATCGTGATCGACGTGCAGAACGACTTTTGCCCCGGCGGTGCTTTGGCTGTGGCGGGAGGCGATGAAATCATCAGCCAGATCAACGGCTTGATGGAGGATTTTGCCACCGTGGTCCTGACGCAGGACTGGCATCCCTTGAACCATACCTCGTTCGCGTCGAACCATCCTGGCGCGGCCCCGTTCAGCTTGATCGCCATGCCTTACGGGCCGCAAGTGCTATGGCCCACGCATTGTGTCCAGGGGTCCAAGGGCGCAGAATTCCATGCTGGCCTTCGCAGCGACCCTGCGCAACTGGTTGTCCGCAAGGGGTTTCGGTCGGGCATCGACAGCTACTCGGCCTTCTTCGAGAATGACCACAAAACCCCGACCGGGCTGGAGGGGTACCTGCGGAACCGGGGGGTGACTGCGTTGACACTGGTTGGCCTTGCGACCGACTATTGCGTCGCCTACTCCGCCCTGGATGCGGCGCGGCTGGGCTTCAAGGCAACGGTGCTTGAGAGGGCGACCCGCGCCATCGACCTGAATGGCTCATTTGCCGAGGCGCGGGACAAGATGCGCGCCGCCGGCGTTGCACTGGAGGCGTAAACCATGGATATCGCCACCCGTGTCTGGGACCACAAATGGAAGATCGACCCGATCGTGCGGTCGCTGATCGACACCGACTTCTACAAGCTCTTGATGTGCCAGTCGATTTTTCGCAACAAGCCGGATACGACGGTGGTCTTCAGTCTGATCAATCGGTCGACCAAAGTGCGCCTTGCCGATCTGATCGACGAGGGAGAACTGCGCGAACAACTGGACCATGTGCGCACCATCTCGCTCTCCCGCGGGGAAAGCACTTGGCTGCGCGGCAACACCTTCTACGGCAAGCGCCAGATGTTCCGCCCGGATTTCATGGAGTGGTTCGAGGGCCTGCGCCTGCCCGCCTATCATCTTGAAAAGCGCGACGGCCAGTTCGAGCTGACCTTCGAGGGGCGCTGGCCCGAGGTCATGCTGTGGGAAATCCCGGCGCTGGCGGTGATCATGGAGCTGCGCTCCCGCGCTGTCCTGAACAGCATGGGCAAGTTCGAATTGCAGGTGCTTTACGCCCGCGCGATGACCCGGCTTTGGGAAAAGATCGAGCGTTTGAAACGCATAGACGGCCTGCGGATCGCCGACTTCGGTACGCGCAGGCGGCATGGGTTTCTGTGGCAGGACTGGGCTGTGCAGGCGATGCAGGAAGGGTTAGGTGCGAAGTTCACCGGCACCTCGAACTGCCGCATCGCGATGAAGCGGGATATCGAGGCAATCGGCACCAACGCCCATGAATTGCCGATGGTCTACAGTGCCTTGGCGGATACCGACGAAGACCTTCGCCAGGCCCCCTACCGCGTTCTGGCCGACTGGCAAGAAGAGCATGAGGGCAACCTTCGGATCATCCTGCCGGATACCTACGGCACGGAAGGTTTCCTGAAGAATGCGCCGGACTGGCTGGCGGGATGGACAGGCATAAGGATCGACTCGGGCGATCCCGCGACGGGTGCCGAGACGGCGATCCGTTGGTGGAAGGACCGGGGAGAGGACCCGACCAAGAAGCTGGTCATCTTCTCGGACGGGCTGGATGTCGACGCCATCGAGACGCTTTATGCCCAGTTCAACGGCCGGGTGAAGGTGTCGTTCGGCTGGGGCACGATGCTGACGAACGACTTCCGTGGCCTTGTGGCTGATGACGCGCTGGCCCCGTTCAGTCTTGTCTGCAAGGCGCTGTCGGCAAACGGGCGGCCGACGGTCAAGCTGTCGGACAATCCGGCCAAGGCCATGGGTCCGAAAGACGAGATCGAGCGCTACAAGCGTGTCTTCGGTGTGGGCCGGCAGGTGGTGCAGGAGGTTGTGGTCTAACCCAGGACCCGCGCAGCAACTGCCATCGCCCGGGCCAGGTGGCTGCGGTGGATCGGGTTATCCGGCGCAAGGCGTGGCATGGTCCAGCCGACCGAAGCCAGGGTCCTGGCCAAGGTGAAGGCTTCGACCATGTCACGCTCTGCGGTGCCGTAGCCCGCCATCAGCGCATCGCGGACCTGCGGGTGCTCGGGGTGCTGGACGGTCTGCAGAAGCGCGGTACCCAAATCATAAAGCCTGAAGCCGAAGCCGGAGTCGTCGAAGTCGATCAGGGATACCGAACGACCGTTCACCAGCACGTTTTCACGCAGCAGATCAGCGTGGATCAGGCCGATGTCGCCTGCCATCCGTTCGCGAAGGGCGTCACGCGCCCAGAGCAGGGTGGCACGCTGATCAGGGGAAGCGACGGGATGGTCCCAGAACCGGCCCCAAAGCGGGGTGTCGCCGACCAGCCCGTCCAGGTCCCAGCGCGGGCGGGTGAAGCCTTGGGGCAAAGTCAGACCGTCTGTGATGCGATGGACCCGGGACAGAAGGGCGCCGAGGGCGTGGTAGGCGTCCAGCACTTGCGTCAGGGGAAGGGTGAAAGGCTTGGCGGCCTCGCCCAGTGCTTCACCGTCCATCCAGGCGATTGCCGAGGCGTGGCGGCCATCGGGCAGCGCCACCAGAAGCGCTGCGTCCAAGGCGGGCAGGGCGGCGGGGACGGGAAGCCCCGCGCGGGCCAGTTCGGCGCACCACCAAAGCTCGGACCTGATGGCGTCGGGGGTCTGGTAACCCGCCCGATGCAGGCGCAGGGCGGCCCGGTTGCCCGAGGGCAGGGCCATTTCCAGGACGTGGTTTTCACGGTCGCGCAGCACGCGAAGGATGCGGCCACCCCAGGCCTGGGCGGCGGTGTCAGCAG
>JANMGI010000077.1:0-9037 GCA_031374565.1 Paracoccaceae bacterium
CTGCATGTTGCCGTCGCAGGTGCCAAGGTAGCGCAGTATCTGGCGCAGCTTGGTCACATACGCCGCGGCTTCCTCGGGCCCCCGGATGTCGGGGCGCGAGACGATCTCCATCAGCGCGACGCCGGTGCGGTTGAAGTCGACAAAGCTGAGGGTCGGGTCCATGTCGTGGATGGATTTCCCGGCGTCCTGCTCCAGATGGATGCGTTCGATCCGTACCAACCGGGCCGTTCTTTCAGCATTCGGGCCGGGGGACAGTTCCACCAGCACTTCACCCTCGCCCACGATGGGGTGGTAAAGCTGGCTGATCTGATAGCCCTGCGGCAGGTCGGGGTAGAAATAATTCTTCCGGTCGAAGGCCGAGGTCAGGTTGATCTGAGCCTTCAGGCCAAGGCCGGTGCGCACAGCCTGTTCGACGCAGAATTCGTTGATGACCGGCAGCATCCCCGGCATCGCGGCATCAACAAAGGCGACGTTGGAGTTGGGTTCCGACCCAAAGGCCGTCGAAGCACCGGAAAAAAGCTTGGCGTTCGAGGCTACCTGAGCGTGGATCTCCATCCCGATGACAAGCTCCCAGTCGTGCTTGGCCCCGGCGATCACCTTGGGCGTGGGCGATGTATAGGTCAGGTCAAGCATGATGCCTCCGGTTTAGCGACGTCGTGCCGGGTTTAGGGCGCAAGACCGCGCGGGGCAAGAGGATGCGTCAGGACGGGGAGGGTCAGGTTCTGCGCACCAGGGTGCCGAGGCCGTCACCGCGACGCACGATCCGGGCGCCCCGCTTCAACGCCGGACCGAAGACCTCGGCCATGGCGAAGGCCAGACTTTCGGTTTGGCGTGTCCAGCAATCCAGCTGAATTTCGCGCAGGCGGTTCCAGAGCACGTCCGACAGTGCCGCACGGGTTTTGGTCAGTTGGTAGGCTGCAGTAGGGCCGTCCTTGCGAAACCCCATCGCCATGCCGGAAAGAAGGTGTGCAGCGACATTGGCGCGGTGCTGGCAGCCGGTGGCGGCCTGATGATCGGCAAGGGCTTCGAAGAAGTATTCGTGGTCGATGGTTGGAGACACGTCACCCAATGCTTCGGCAGCGGTGATATGGAAGGCGGCATAGGCGGCTTTTCCGGTGACGCCGCTGGTCAGGCGGACAGCACGGCGGGCCTCACGTTCGAAGGCGGAGAGCGAGCCGTACCAGCCTGGCAGCATTTGGACGGCATGTGCAGCGTGGGCAGTTGCATCTTCGGGGTCTAGGTCAACCCAGTCTTCGTACCATTCGCGGCAGACTGAGCCGCCATCTTCGATCCCGGCGACAAGCGCATAGCGGGTCGCGGCAAGCAGCGGTGACATCTCTTCGATCGGATCGAAAAATGTGACCAGCGTTTCGGCACGGTCGTAGTGGACCGAACTTTCGGACCAGAGTTCGCGCGACAACTGCCCCTTCGGTGCGCTGGCGCGCTTGGCGGTCGCAAAGTCGATATGACCCTGGGCCACGACCTGTGCAGCGCAGTAGTCATCGGAGTTGCGGTCGAAGATGGCTTCAAGCTGGTCAAGTTCCGCCTGCGCGGTGGTCCAGTCCTTGCACGCGATGGCATTGCCTAGAACTGCCCGCATGCCTTCGCTGATCAGCGGCGCCACGCGTTGCCCACCCGAGGCCATGACTCGTTCCTGATCTGTAAAGCGCAGCGCTTCCAGCAAATCAGCCCATTCGCCGGCAGCGGCCATTGCGGCGTGATCGTCGCGGATGCACTGCCATTCGGTCTTTTCAGCGCCCTGACGCATCACGGGGACATCAATGCGCGTCAGCACCTGTTCAGCTGTAAGACCATCAAGGAGATCGGCGGCGATTCCAGGTGCCATGCGCGGCAAAGCGGCGTCTTCTTGCTGACTGCGCCCCGTGCGGGTTTTCACTTGCATTAATGACGGTGTAACTAACATCAACTCGCTCTCCGGACAGTTTGTCGTCTGCCGCTTGGGGAACCGTGATCCGGGATCAGGGCGAAATAAGGGAATTGCGGTGATCTTCGGGTGACACAGGCATGCATGTACGCGTGATTTTTGGAATGTTTGCAGCAGGTTCGCTTGCTGCCTGCGTTAACACGGCCCCCGAGGAGCCGATGGGCTTCGTCGCACCGCCGATGCAGTGGGATCACACGCCCGAAGCCGCTGAGTGGACCGAATCAACGCTTGTGGCGCTGTCAACCAAGGATCAGGTCCTGTCTGAGCGGGTTCCCGCCGACATTGAAACCTGGTGCCCGGGCTACGCCGAAGCCTCGGTCGAAGAGCGTCGCTCATTCTGGGCGGGGCTGCTGTCGGCGGTGGCCAAGTATGAGAGCACATGGAATGAGAACGCCTCTGGCGGGGGCGGGCGGTGGATCGGGCTGATGCAGATCGACCCCAGATCGGCGTCGAACTACGGCTGCGAGGCAACCTCGGTCGGTGCCTTGAAGGACGGGGAAGCCAATCTGGAATGCGCGGTCGAGATCATGTCGACGCAAGTGGCCAAGGACGGGCTGGTCGCGGGGGGCGGCAATCGCGGCATCGGTCGCGACTGGGCACCCCTGCGCAGCAACGAGAAGCGCTCGGCGATGGCCACATGGACCAGCCAGCAGCCCTATTGTCAGGCTGGCTGAGGCAGGATCAGCTGATTCGGTAGAGGGATGCGATCTCGGCCAAGGCGTCGCTTTGACGGGCAGAGACCGATCCATCCCGCCCCGCAGCCGCAACATCCCTAAGGACCGCCATCAGCGGCTGAAAACTGTCGGCGCCCCGCATTTTGTAAAGCCTGCGTGCCATTCGACTTAGCCCGGGCTGCGGCCCACCGCATTCACCCACCAGCCAGCGGCCCAGGATCAGGGCTTCTTCCGCCCGATTGACGCTTTGACCAAGACTGCTTTGCAAGCTGGCCACGAGCCGGTCATGCTGTTCCGAGCTGGGCAAGCCACCAAGTTCCAGAAAGGCGATACCCATCGCGGCAATCGCCACATCGGGGTCCTCCAAGGCTTCAACGGGATGGACGTTCGCTTTGCGGCGAAACCCGAAACGACGGGCCGCAGACATCACGTCCTGCGCGACGCCAGTCAGTTCCCGTGCAGCGTCGGCAGCAGTCCGTGCCCGCTGCATCCAGAAATATGCACCAACCACAATTCCAATCAGGGCAATGACAAAAGGCATACCGAAACTCCGGGCTCAACTAAGCCATCGGTGCCACAGCCCCCACGAACCCGTCAACGAATATCCTGTCTCATCCCGCCCCAAGCATGCGTTCCACCATCTCGCGCAGGTCACCGCTGATGCCAGGGGTGGCAAGCATCCGGTCCAGTTCCAAGCGGGCAAGCTTGCGCCGCGCAGCGTCATAGCGTGGCCAGGTCTCGAACGCCGTTGACACGCGTGAGGCGGTCTGGGGGTTCAGGGGATCAAGCTTCAAAAGCCAGTCGGCAACGCATCTGTAGCCAGCGCCCGAACGGTGGTGAAACCCTGCGTGGCTTGCGGCTAGTGCACCGATCACCGTGCGGAAACGGTTGGGGTTTTTCCAGTCAAAGCCTGGCGTTTCAATCAGTTGCGCGGTCAGGGCTGCGGCTTCGCTCGGCTCAGCAGAGGCAATCTGCAAGGCGTACCATTTGTCCATGACATTGGCGTCCCGGCCCCAGCGGGCAGAGAAGGTTACCAATTCCAGTCGGCCCTGACGGACATCCAGCAGGGCCGCCAGCGCGCCGATCTCTTCCGTCATGCTGCGGGCGCGGGCGAAGGCGGAGGCCGCGAGTTTCCCCCCATCGCGTCGGGTCAGAAGTCCGAGGGCGGCGATCCGCAATGCCCGTCGCCCGGCTTGCTCGGCCGAAGGCGAAAAGGGTGCTCCGTCGTCAAGTGATTGGTAAAGCCGCTGCAAACCGTCGCCCAGCCGGATCGCCAATGCGCCCGCCATCTCACGCCGGGCGGTATGGATCTTGGCCGGATCGGGCACTCGACCCATGGAGTGGATCGTCTGGGCGATGTCATCCTCTCCCGGCAGGCGCAGGCAAAGCGCGCGGAAGGCAGGATCCAAACTGTCGTCGAAGGTCACGGCTGCAAGGGCGTCAAGCCAATCATGGCTGACGGGAGCGCCCTTCAGGGCCATGTCGGCCAAAACCTCCTTGGCAAGCGCACGGCCGGCTTCCCACTTGTTGAAAGGATCAGTGTCGTGCGCAAGAAGAAAGGCCCGCTCGGCCGTCGGGGCTTTTCGGTCAAGGACGACGGGGGCTGAAAAGCCGCGCAGGATAGAAGGGACAGGTCGTGCGGCCAAACCTTCGAAACGGAACGACTGCTTTGCCCGGGTCATTTCCAGCATGATCGTTGGCACGACCTCATCGCCGTTCGGGTTCAGAAGGCCAACCTTGATCGGTATCACCTTCGGCTGCTTTTCCGGCTGGCCGGGCGTCGGCGGGTTCTTCTGGGTGAAGGTAAGGGTATAGACGCCGTCGGCCCAGCTTTCATCGACCTTAAGCCGAGGTGTTCCAGCTTCGGAATACCACAGCTTGAACTGGGACAGGTCGCGATCGGTTGTGTCTTCGAAAACCTTCAGCCAGTCTTCGATGGTGGCCGCGTCGCCATCATGGCGGTCAAAGTAGAGGTCCAGCGCTCGCTTGTAGCCGTTGTCGCCGACCAGGGATTTCAGCATTCCGATGACTTCGGCGCCTTTTTCATAGACCGTCGCGGTGTAGAAGTTGTTGATCTCGACAAAGCTTTCGGGCCGGACTTGATGGGCCAGTGGCCCGCCGTCCTCACGGAACTGGCGGCCACGCAAGGCTGCCACGTCCTCGATCCGACGAACGGCGGCAGAGCGCATGTCGCCGGAAAACTGATGGTCGCGGAAGACGGTCAGACCTTCCTTGAGGCAAAGCTGAAACCAGTCACGGCAGGTGATGCGGTTGCCGGTCCAGTTGTGAAAGTATTCATGCGCGATGATCGCCTCGATCCGGGCATAGTCTTCGTCGGTGGCAGTTTCGGGGCTGGCGAGGACATAGCGGGAGTTGAAGATGTTCAGCCCTTTGTTCTCCATCGCGCCCATATTGAAGTCATCGACGGCGACGATGTTGAAGACGTGCAGGTCGTACTCCCGCCCGTAGACCTGTTCGTCCCAGCGCATCGACCGGATCAGGCTGTCCATCGCATAGGCGCAGCGGTCTTCATCCCCCGGGCGGACCCAGATGTTCAGATCAACCTCGCGACCAGAGGCGGTGGTGAACCTGGCCGAATGGGCACGAAGGTCGCCGGCGACAAGGGCGAAAAGGTAGGCGGGCTTTGGCCAGGGATCGTCCCACTCGGCCCAGCCTTGGCCTTCGGCGGTCGGGTTGCCGTTCGACAGAAGGACGGCCAATTCGGCTTCGACCCGCACCTTGAAGCGCGACATCACGTCGGGGCGGTCGGGGTAGTAGGTAATCTTGCGGAACCCCTCGGCCTCGCACTGGGTGCAGTACATGCCTTTGGACATGTAAAGACCTTCGAGGGCGGTGTTCGCCTCGGGGGCGATCTCGACTTCGGTTTCAAGGATGAAGGGGCCGCCGGGAAGGTCTGTCGCGGCAAGGGTAAGGGAGTGCGCGTCGAGGACAGGGGTGACAGGGTGGCCGTTCACGGAACAGGAGATGAGGGTCAGCCCCTCACCATTCAGATGCAAAGCGTGACGACCGGGCCGATCCGGGTTTGGGCGCAGGGCCAATCGCGCCAGAGCCCGCGTTGCATTGGGCGACAGACGGAAGGTCAGATCCACACTTTCGACAAGGTGAGTGAATGGCTGGTAATCAGCGAGGTAGACGGTCTTCTGTTCGGACATTCGGGGCTCCCTTTGTAACAGAAGCTACGGTCAAATGTCCGGCGCGCAAGGGGGAAGGCCGGTAACAGTCTTTTGCCGCTTTACGAATCTGAGCGGACGGCTACATCTATGTTCCATGAATGTTCTCGTCTGGCTCAAGCGCGACGTGCGCATACACGACCATCCGGCACTGACGTTGGCGGCGGGACTAGGTTCGGTCTTGCCGGTCTATGTGGTAGAGCCGGAGTTGTGGTCTCAGCCCGACGCCTCGGCCCGGCAGTGGGAATTTGTGGCCGAGGCGCTGGCGGGTTTGCGCGAGGATCTGGCCGGGATTGGCGTGCCGTTGGTGGTGCGGGTTGGCGATGCGGTGCAGGTGCTGGAGGGGCTGTGCAGGCGCCACGGGATCAACCGCATCATCAGCCATGAGGAAACGGGAAACCTCTGGACCTATGCGCGGGATCGCCGTGTAGCGGCCTGGGCGCGGTCGGCGGGGGTGACGTGGGTAGAGGTGCCACAGTCCGGTGTAGTGCGCCGCTTGCCGACGCGGGACATGTGGGCCGCCAGTCGGGATGGATTCATGTCTTCACCCGTGTTGCCGGTCCCTGCGCTACAAGCGGTGGCGGGGGTTGAACCGGGCCTGATACCTTCCGCACGCGCCTTGAAGCTGACCCCGGACCCCTGCCCCCATCGCCAGCTTGGCGGGCGTGGTCAAGGGCTGGAGCTGGTGGAAAGCTTCCTGTCCCGCCGGGGCGAGCCTTACCGGGTGGCTATGTCATCGCCCCTGTCGGCCGAGCGGGCATGTTCGCGCCTGTCGCCGCATTTCGCATGGGGTACGCTGTCGGTCCGCGAGGTGGTGCAGGCCACCGCCACGCGTCAGGCGGAACGGCCGGGGGGGCGTTGGGGTGGGTCGCTTTCCAGCTTTCAATCACGGTTGGCCTGGCGGGATCACTTCATGCAAAAGCTGGAGGATCAGCCGTCCATCGAAACCCGTGACCTGCATCCGGTGGCAGTCACCCGGCCCCGCGAGACCGATGCCGCGCGCCTGACGGCCTGGGAAAATGGCGAAACGGGGCTGCCATTTCTGGACGCCTGCCTGCGGTATGTGCGGGCGACAGGCTGGCTGAACTTCCGGATGCGGGCGATGGTGATCTCGGTCGCGTCCTATCACCTCTGGCTGGATTGGCGGGCGACTGGGGCGCATCTGGCGCGGGTTTTCACGGATTATGAGCCCGGCATCCACTGGCCGCAGGTGCAGATGCAGTCCGGGACCACGGGGATCAACATCCCCCGCATCTACAACCCGGTGAAGCAGGGGCTGGATCAGGACCCAAGGGGCGCTTTCACCCGGCGCTGGCTGCCTGAACTGGCAAGCGTTCCCGACGCGTTCCTGCAGGAGCCATGGTTATGGCCGGACGCCCGACGGCTTCTAGGCCACCGATATCCGGAACCCATCGTCGATGTCGCAAGCGCCGCGCGTGAGGCGCGGGACCGCATCTGGACTGCCCGGCAGACTTCAGGCTTTGCCGAGGTCGCCAGCGAGATCGTCCAACGCCACGCCAGCAGGGCGGGCAACCGGGAAGGGCGGCGGCCTGTGAAGAAGGCTGCGCAGGCTCAGCTGTCCCTGCCCTTCTAGACTTGACTCATTGAGAGCCGCCCTTACTATACGATCATTCAATAAGGGTGGCCCGATGCCCCGTGACCCGCGCTTTGACATCCTGTTCGAACCCGTCCGCATTGGCCCTGTCACCGCACCGAACCGCTTCTACCAGACCGCTCATGCGACCGGCTTTGGCTGGCAGCGCCCGCAGTCTGGTGCAGCTTTGCGGGGCGTGAAGGCCGAGGGTGGCTGGGGCGTGGTCTGCACGGAATACTGCTCGATCCACCCGTCTTCGGATGACAGCCCCTATGCGTTTCTTACCCTGTGGGATGATGATGACATCGCCCCCCTCGCCCTGACGGCGGACGCGATCCATGCCCACGGGTCGCTTGCGGGGATCGAGCTTTGGCACGGGGGCGCCCACGCCTCGAACCGGATGACGCGGGTGCCGGGGATCGCGCCGGACGTGCAGCCAGCGCTCTACCATCTGCCAGCAACAGCCCGGGCGATGGACGCAGCCGACATTCGCGCCTTCCGGGGCTGGCAGCGTGATGCGGCGCTTCGGGCTAAACGGGCGGGGTTCGACATCGTCTATGTCTATGCCGGACATGACTATTTGCCGTTCCAGTTCCTCTCGCGCCGCACCAACCATCGTGGAGATGCCTATGGCGGATCGCTGGAAAACCGGGTGCGCCTACTGCGCGAGATGATCGAGGACACGAAAGAAGCAGTCGGCGACACCTGCGCTGTGGCGGTGCGGCTGGCGGTCGATGAATTGCACGGACCGGAAGGGATCACCTCGGACGGTGAGGGCCGCGACGTCATTGAAATGCTGGCGGAGTTGCCGGACCTTTGGGATGTGAACGTGGCGGGAGCACTGGGGAATGACTCGCGCTCGGCCCGATTCTCGGCAGAGGGGTTCCAGGAGGAGACTGTTGCCTTCGTCAAGTCTCTGACGACGAAGCCGGTGGTGTCGGTCGGCCGGTTCACGTCTCCCGACCGGATGGTCAGCCAGATCAGGCGGGGGGTGCAGGACTTCATCGGGGCGGCGCGGCCTTCGATTGCCGACCCGTTCCTGCCAGCCAAGATCCGGGACGGGCATGAGGACGAGATCCGCGAATGCATCGGCTGCAACATCTGCCGGGCGGCGAATAATGAAGGCGTGGGCCTGCGCTGCACGCAGAACCCGACGATGGGCGAGGAATGGCGGCGCGGCTGGCATCCAGAGCGGATCGCGGTCTATCCGCGCCGGGAGACGGCGCTGGTCATCGGCGGAGGTCCGGCAGGGCTGGAGGCGGCGCTGACCCTTGGGCGGCGGGGGTTGGAGGTCACTCTGGCCGAGGCGTCGAACACCTTCGGTGGGCGACTTCTGCGCGAAGCGACGCTGCCGGGGTTGCAGACCTGGATGCGGGTCCGGGATTGGCGGCTGCACATGATCGGCAAGCTTCCCAACGTAATGCTTTATCCAGCAAGCCGGATGGGCGCGCAGGATGTGGCGGAATTCGGGGCGGATCATGTGGTGCTGGCGACGGGGTCGCGCTGGCGGCGGGATGGGGTTGGGGTCTACGCGATCCGGCCGGGGGACTATCCTGCGGCGCTGACGCCGGATGACGTGTTCACGGGGGCCACCGTTCAAGCGCCAGTGGTCATCTACGATGATGAGCACTAC
>JANMGI010000126.1:0-8985 GCA_031374565.1 Paracoccaceae bacterium
GCTTTCCAAGCGGGAAGGGTGCGGGTAGGATTGCAAGTTATGGCGGTCTTCCAACGTATCCTTCCCCGAGGTCTATACGGTCGCGCGGCATTGATTCTGATCGTGCCGATCATCGCCATCCAGCTGGTATTTTCCACCGAGTTCATCCAGCGCTTCTATGAAGACGTGACCGGGCAGATGACACAAGGGGTGGCGATCGACCTCCGGTTCCTGCTTGACGAGATCGAGGCCAGTGCAGACCTGCCTGCAGCGCAGAAGCGGGTCGAGCCGATGGCGCGGGCGTTGCAGATCACCCTGACATTGCCCGCAGGCCCGGACGCCCCGGTCACGGACAAGCGTGAGTTTATCGATCTGTCAGGGGATACGATCATTGCGACCTTGCGTGAGCGGCTGCCCGGTTTGGTGGCTGTCGACCTGACGGGCGGGAATCGGCTGGTGAACCTGCGCTTTGACACGCGCTTTGGCCCCTTGCAGGCCGAGGTGAACCGACGGCGGATGTCGGCGACCAACCCGCACCAGCTTATGGTGCTGATGGTCATTGCTTCGGTCCTGCTGACCGTGATCGCCTATTTCTTCCTGCGCCGGCAGTTGCGGCCGATCACCAAGCTTGCCGAAGCTGCGGAAGAATTCGGCAAGGGACGGGTGGTCACCTACAAGCCACGCGGGGCGCAGGAAGTCCGGGCGGCGGGGCGGGCCTTCCTGGACATGCGGGCGCGGATTGAGCGGCAGATCGAGCAGCGCACCTTGATGCTGTCCGGCGTCAGTCACGATCTGCGCACGCCGCTGACGCGGATGCGTCTGGCGTTGTCCTTGATGGCCGAGGACCCGGAGGTCACGGCGTTGCAGGCCGACGTGACGCAGATGGAGCGGATGGTTGACGAATTCCTGGCCTTCGTACGGGGTGACGCGATGGAGGGGTCAGAGCTGTCGGATGCGGTGGCTTTGGTGGAGGGCGTGATCGAGCGTGCAGGTCATGGCGCACGGCTGATCGCGGTCGAGGGGACGCCCGAACCAGTGGCGATGCGACGCCAGGCGATTGTCCGGGCGGTCGACAATCTGGTGGCCAACGCCCAGCGGTTCGCAACAAGGGTCGAGCTGCGCGTGATCTTTCAAGATCGCAGTTTACGGATTCTGGTCGAGGATGACGGCCCTGGGATTCCTCCGACGCGGCGCGAGGAAGCCTTGCGACCTTTTACCCGGCTCGACGCCTCACGCGACCCGAACGGTGGTGCCGGGGTCGGCTTGGGGTTGTCGATCGCGTCGGACGTGGCGCTAAGCCACGGAGGCACCTTGCGGCTTGGGCAAAGCGAGGGATTGGGTGGCCTGAAGGTAGAGCTGGTGATTGCGCGCTAGACGGACAGACAGTCTACTTCGACGCGCCGACCACAAGGATCCAGTGCAGCTTGCTGTCGGGGGCAGGGCTGAGGGCGATGCCGACGCCGACTTCACGTGCTTTGCGCAAAAGGATGTTGTCCTTGTGCTTGGGCGAATTCATCCACCATTCTACCGCGCGCGCACCCGAGGCAAAGCCGCGTCCGGTGTTTTCGGCGGCCGTGCGAAATCCGTAGCCGACGCGGCGCAGGCGGGTCTTCAGGGTTCCGCCGTCCGACGAGACATGGCTGATCGATTTGCGCTTGGCATTGTCGCAGGCAGCGCCTTGCGCGGCCTTGTCAAGCTTGGCCGACAGCACCAGGGCTGGCATTCCGCGCGCCTTGCGTTCGGCGTTGAGATGGCTGAGCAATTCCTTCTGCATCGCGTCCGAGCCCGAAGGGATGTTGCAGCCAGCTTGCGCTACGGCCCCAAGGCACAGAAAGGCAGATGCGGCAAGCGCCGCAAGGCTGGTACGCTTCAGCATGACAATCCCCCGTCGCTTGCCGTTGTTTACCAATCCAACAGCAGTTGGGCTGGAATCGGGCAGAATGTGGCAGAAATAGTGAAATACGCGAGAATTGAGCAGAAGGCACTCGTCTTTTGGATGTGTCGGCGAAGCCTTGCCGGGGGTTGAGCGCGCAATCGTGACTTCCCAACCGGCGGGCAAGCGGGAAGGATGCGCGCCGGACCAAGGGGGATGAAGTGCTGGACGGACTGGTGCGGGGGGTGATCGATGCCCCATTGAATGACAGCGGGCGCTGGCTTGCGGCGCGCGGGGCCACGGCTGACGCGGTGACGCTGGTCGGACTGGTGCTGGGTCTTGCGTCGGCAGGGATGCTTGCGGGGGGATGGTCCGGGCTGGGGGTGGCGCTGGTGCTTTTGGCCAGCCGGTTGGCTGACGGTCTGGATGGGGCGGTCGCGCGGGCGAAGGGCAAGACCGACTTTGGCGGCTATCTCGACATCGTCTGTGACTTTGCCTTCTACGGCGCGGTGCCGCTGGCGTTCGTGCTGCGCGATCCTGGGGCGAATGGTGTGGCCGGGGCGCTCCTCTTGTTCAGTTTCTATGTGAACGCGGCAACCTTTCTGGGCTACGCCATCCTTGCTGAAAAGCGGGGGCTACAGACCCAAAGTCGGGGCGAGAAGTCGCTGTATTTCACCGCCGGGTTGATGGAGGGGACCGAGACGATCCTGTGTTTCCTGGCCCTTGCCCTTTGGCCCAGCCTTTTCGTCCCCTTGGCCTCGGTGTTCGCGGCCCTGTGCATCGTGACGGCAGTAGCGCGGGTGGGGCTGGCGTTTCGGATGTTCCGCTAACCCATCACCGCCTCGCGAAAGCGGAAAAAGCCGTGGGTGGCATGGGGCCATGCGTGCAGGTCGTGGTCGCGCAAGGGCGTGCAAAGGGACATGCCCCTGGCCTTCCCAAGTCGCGCAAGCTTTGCCAGGGTCGTCGCGACAGGGCCGGTCGGGGCATGAAGCGTGACGATCTGACCGGCCGCTTCACGATCTGCAAGGTCAAGGAGCGCCTCAAGGTCTGCAGGGCCGAACCGCGGGGCGTCGGGGGCGCCAAGGCGGGACAGGGCGTCGGAGATTGCTCCGGCGGTGAAGTGGTGCACCGGATAGGCCACCGCGCCCGGCGAACGCCCAGCAACATCGGTCAAAACGGCAACGGCGCGCGGGCGAAGCCCTTGGTTCAGCAGGATTTCGGGGCAGAGGTCCTCTTCGGTGACAAGAAGGAGGCTGGGTGCGGTCGGGTCAGGCCGGTCGCTTTGTGGGGCCGGTCTTGGAGCGGGCGGGGGCGACATTGGCAACGGCGGGGCCATCGGGGCGAGGCCGACCGGTCGGAAGCGGCCTTGGGTGTTCTTCGCGATGTTGTCAGCCGTCGCAAGATAGGTCTTGCCCGGCGTGTGCAGCCCGCCGACCCAGCGCCAGGACAAGGTGTTGGACGCAGGATCGCCGTCGATCAGGTGGCGCAGGAAGAAATCAGCCCCCAGTTCCCACGGGAGCCGCAGGGTGAAGATCCAGATCGAGGCGAACCACATCCGGGCATGGTTGTGCAGGTATCCGGTGGCCATCAGCTCGCGCGCCCAATGGTCGAAACCGTCAATCCCGGTGTTGCCCAGCATCGCGGCATCTGCCCGCGCAGCCAGTCCAGGCTCGACCGCCAGCCGGTTCAGTGCCGCTTGCACGCCCTGCCGATAAGCCGTCCAGATGCCGGGACGCAGCTCCATCCATCCTTTCCAATAGGTCCGCCACCAGACCTCGGCCAGGAACTTCCCGGCCCCGGCTGGGTCGGCGGCGAGGGTGGCGTCAATCACCTCGGACTCAGTCACCAGACGGTGGCGAAGCCAGGGGGACAGGGTCGAGACATGCGGGTGGCCGGGCAGGTCCAGATTGCGAAGCGCCGCGTAGTCGCTGCCCGCGCGCGGCAGGAAAGCAGTCAGGCGGTCAAGGCCTTCAGCGCGGGTCGATTTGAACATGAGCGGGGTTTAGCACGCGAACCCGCCCTTTCAAGGTTGCAACACGCCACAGGCAAATCGCAAGGGGGTGCCCTTGCAGCCCCCGTGTCACCTCACTAAGACTCTGGCAATACATTCGACGATATTCCTCGACGAAGACAGAAGAGGCAGGCACCGATGCGCGATCCCGTTGACCATTACATGAATACGCTCGTCCCCATGGTCGTCGAACAGACGAGCCGGGGTGAACGCGCCTACGACATCTTCAGCCGCCTGTTGAAAGAGCGGATCATCTTCCTGGGCGGCCCGGTGCATGACGGCATGTCCAGCCTGATCTGCGCGCAGCTGTTGTTTCTGGAGTCGGAGAACCCGTCCAAGGAAATCAGCATGTACATCAATAGCCCCGGCGGTGTCGTGACTGCGGGGCTGTCGATCTATGACACGATGCAGTACATCCGGCCGAAGATTTCCACGCTGGTGATCGGGCAGGCGGCCTCGATGGGGTCGCTTTTGCTGACGGCGGGCGAGAAAGACATGCGCTTCAGCCTGCCGAACAGCCGGGTGATGGTGCACCAGCCTTCGGGCGGGTATCAGGGCCAGGCGACGGACATCATGATCCATGCGCGTGAAACCGAAAAGCTGAAGCGTCGGCTGAACGAGATCTACGTCAAGCACACCGGCAACAGCTATGAGACGGTGGAAGCCGCGCTGGAGCGGGACAATTTCATGTCGGCCGAGGATGCCAAGGCCTGGGGTCTGATCGACCAGATCCTGGAAAGCCGTGGAAAGGCCGACGATACGTCGAAATGACGCCCCTTTTCCGCCCGATGGTCCAGTCGGATTTCCGGGCGGGTTTTTCGGATTGTGGTGCCTTGGGGGTTGGCCTAAACTTCCCCCGGACATCATCCCTGCACGGCAGGGACATTGGTGGCAAAGCTTAGAGGACTGCGGATGGCGAACAACACCGGCGGCGACAGCAAGAACACTCTCTATTGCTCGTTCTGTGGCAAAAGCCAGCATGAGGTGCGCAAGCTGATCGCGGGCCCGACCGTCTTCATCTGCGATGAATGCGTCGAACTGTGCATGGACATCATCCGCGAAGAGACGAAGACCACGGGTCTGAAGTCTACGGATGGCGTGCCGACCCCACGCGAAATCTGCAAGGTGCTGGACGATTACGTGATCGGCCAGATCCATGCAAAGCGGGTGCTGTCGGTGGCGGTGCACAACCACTACAAGCGGCTGAACCATTCGTCCAAGACCGACATCGAACTGTCAAAGTCGAACATCCTCCTGATCGGCCCCACGGGTTGCGGCAAGACGCTGCTGGCCCAGACCCTCGCGCGCATTCTGGACGTGCCGTTCACGATGGCCGACGCCACCACGCTGACCGAAGCCGGTTACGTGGGCGAGGATGTGGAAAACATCATCCTCAAGCTTCTTCAGGCGTCGGAATACAACGTCGAACGGGCGCAGCGCGGGATTGTCTATATCGACGAGGTCGACAAGATCACCCGCAAGTCGGACAACCCGTCGATCACCCGCGACGTGTCGGGCGAAGGCGTGCAGCAGGCGCTGCTGAAGATCATGGAGGGCACCGTGGCGTCGGTTCCCCCGCAGGGCGGGCGCAAGCATCCGCAGCAGGAATTCCTGCAGGTTGACACCACGAACATCCTGTTCATTTGCGGTGGTGCTTTTGCGGGTCTTGAAAAGATCATCGCGCAGCGCAACAAGGGATCGGGCATCGGCTTTGGCGCCGATGTGAAGGGCCCGGAAGAACGCGGCGTGGGCGAGTTGTTCAAGGAACTGGAACCTGAGGATCTGCTCAAGTTCGGCCTGATCCCGGAATTCGTCGGCCGCCTTCCGGTGATCGCCACGCTGACTGATCTGGATGAGGCGGCGTTGGTCACCATCCTGACGGAACCGAAGAACGCGCTGGTCAAGCAGTACCAGCGCCTGTTCGAGATCGAGGGCGTCAAGCTGACCTTCACCGGCGACGCCCTGATCGCCATCGCCAAGCGCGCGATCAAGCGCAAGACTGGCGCGCGGGGGCTGCGGTCGATCATGGAGGACATCCTTCTGAACACCATGTTCGAACTTCCAGGCATGGACGGGGTGGAAGAAGTTGTCGTCAAGGAAGAGGCGGTGAACAACGGGGCAGCGCCGATGCTGGTCTACACCGAGACGAAGAAGAAAGAGCCGGCGAAGGCGTGACCTTTCCGACATCTGCGAAGCAGGCGGGCGATGTGCACGCCTTTTTCATGGCAGGGATCGGCATGAAATCCGCGGATTTTTCAGCACCCTTGGCTTCGCCCTAGACCTTGTCCAGGCTTTCCGCCATATGAGGGGAAACGAAGACGGAGGCTAGCCGCATGTACTTCCTCAAGCGCCTGTTGACCTGGTGGAACAGCCAGACCATCGGCACCCAGCTGTTCACCGCCCGCAAGGGTGTGCGGGTCGGCGAGGATGAGGCGGGCAACATTTTCTACCAGACCAGCGACGGCAAACGGCGCTGGGTGATCTTCAACGGGGATATGGAAGCAAGCCGCGTGTCACCTGACTGGCACGGCTGGCTGCACCACACCTGGGACGAGCCGCCGACCAAGGCGCCGCTTACGCACAAGGCGTGGGAAAAGGCGCACCAGGAGAACCTGACCGGCAGCGAGGCGGCTTATGCGCCGCCGGGGTCGATCCGTCGCGCTGATCCGGTCGCCCGGCGCGACTATGAGGCATGGCAGCCCGAGTGATGGCTTATGAGCGCGCAGAGATCCTGGCCGGGGCGGCGGTCCTTGCTGTAGCGGTCGGCTTTGCGATTTACGCAGGTCGCGGCGCGGGGTTTGGCGACGGTCCTGCCAGCTATCCCCTCACAGCCAGTTTCCGGTCGGTCGAAGGGATTTCGATCGGCACCGATGTGCGCCTGGCCGGGGTCAAGGTCGGCACGGTGACCGACCTGTCGCTGAACCCCGAAACGTTCTTTGCAGATGCGACCATTTCGATGCGGAAGGACGTGGCACTGCCGACCGACTCTGCGATCCTGATTTCGTCAGAAGGCCTGCTGGGAGGCAATTTCGTCGAAGTGCAGCCCGGTGGCGCGCTGGAGACCCTGGAACCGGGTGGTGAGATCGAGGACACGCAAGGCGCGGTCAGCTTGATCACGCTTTTGATGAAGTTCGCCGGCGGCGGGGCTGACGGCGCTGCGGCCGATACGGCGACGCCCGAGACTTCGTCGCCATGAAGGCGCTCGCCCTTCTGCTGGCGCTGGCTTTGCCCGTGGAGGCGCAGGAAGCGGGCGAGGCCCCGCAGGCGGAATTCACTGACTCGGACGGGGCGCAACTGCGCTTTCTGGACAAGCTGACCAGCGAGACAGGCGATGTGACGCTGAGCACGGGGCAGTCGGCCAAGTTCGGGCGGCTTGTGGTGAAACTGGACGCCTGCCGCTACCCGACCGGCAACCCGGCGTCGGATGCCGAGGCGCATCTGACCGTGCTGGAAGAAACGACGAAGGCCGAGCTCTTCACCGGCTGGATGCTGGCCTCGTCGCCCGCGCTGTCGGCGCTGGATCACCCACGCTATGACGTCTGGGTTCTGTCCTGTGTATTGCCGGACGCCCCGGCTGAGCCCGCTCCTGATGCAACTGCCCCGGCAGAGGGCGAGTAACCGTCTGGGTCGAACCGGGCGCTGACCTGCAATGCTTCAGACAGCAGGCGATGGTATTCGGCGCGGGGAATCTCACGTCCACCAAGGCTGGCGAGGTGCGGGGTCAGAAACTGGGTGTCGAACAGCCGAAATCCGCCTGCCCGCAGCCGGTGCACCGCATAGGCCAGCGCCACCTTCGACGCATCGGTCTGGCGCGAAAACATGCTTTCCCCAAAGAACGCGGCCCCAAGGTTGACGCCGTAGACGCCGCCGACAAGATCGTCGCCAGCCCAGACTTCGACGCTGTGGGCAAAGCCAAGATCGAAGAGCTGCACATAAAGGCTTTGGATGCGGTGGCTGATCCAGGTCTCGTCCCGCGTGGCGCAAGCCTCGACCACCTGCGCAAAGGCCTTGTCGGCAGAAACCCGGAACCGGCCTGAACGAATGCGCTTGGCAAGCGATTTCGAGACACGCAGTCCGTCCAGCGGCAGGACACCCCGCAGCCGCGGGTCGATCCAGTGAATCCGGGGGTCATCGCGACCGTCAGACATTGGGAAGATGCCCATGGCGTAGGCGCGCAGCAGGATCTCAGGGGTCAACTCATCGCGCAGGGTCGTCTCGGGCACCACCAAGATCCTTCGGGGGATTTTGCAAAAGTCTTCGAAGACTCTTGCGGCGGGGCGACCCTGACGGGACGCCCCGGTCAACTCAGGCGAACTTCTGCGCCAGCCACTTTTCCAGCCAGTGGATGTTGTAGTCGCCGGCCAGAATATCGGGTTCTTCAAGCAGAAGATGGAACAGCGGGATCGAGGTGTCGATGCCGTCGATGATCAGCTCGGAAAGTGCCCGCTTCAGCCGCGCCAGTGCCTCGGGGCGGTCGCGGCCGTGCACGATCAGCTTGCCGATCAGGCTGTCGTAGTATGGCGGGATTCGGTAGCCGTCGTAGATCGCAGAATCCATCCGCACGCCAAGTCCGCCCGGCGCGTGGAATTGGGTGATCCGGCCGGGGCAGGGCGAGAAGGTCGGAATCTTCTCGGCATTGATCCGGACCTCGATGCAGTGGCCGTTGATCTCAAGATCATCTTGAGTGAACGACAGGTCCATCCCGGACGCGACGCGGATTTGTTCGCGCACAAGGTCAACCCCGAAGATACCCTCGGTGACCGGGTGTTCGACCTGAAGCCGGGTGTTCATCTCGATGAAGTAGAACTTTTCGTCCTCATAGAGGAACTCGATCGTGCCCGCGCCGATGTATTTCAGCTTTTTCATCGCGTTGGCGCAAACTGCGCCGATCTCGGCCCGCAGTTTCGGTGTGATCGCCGGGCCGGGGGCCTCTTCGAACACCTTCTGGTGGCGACGCTGCAAGGAACAGTCGCGTTCGCCAAGATGAACAGCTGCGCCCTTGCCGTCGCCGAAGACCTGAATCTCGATGTGGCGCGGGCGCTGGAGGTATTTCTCCATGTAGACTTCGTCGTTGCCGAACGCGTTCTTCGCCTCGGACCGTGCGGTGCGGAAGGCAATCTCA